>JASHRE010000283.1 GCA_030037515.1 Candidatus Sulfotelmatobacter sp. | reverse complement strand
CATCAAGACAGGAAAGCTGCGGGCGTATGATCGGCCGCAAGAGCGAGGGTTTATTGGCCTACAGATGGCGCCACCGGGTTTCGATCCTGAGACTGACGTTGGTGCCAGTAAGGATAAGGGACAGCCGATTTGCTGGCCTCATCCAGTTTTGCTACTTGCTCCGGCGTCAACCGCCACCCCTCCGCTCCGATGTTCTGCATCAGTTGTTCTTCATTGCGCGCCCCAATGACGAGGGTTGAAACCGTAGGCTTGCGCAACAGCCAGTTGAGCGCAATTTGCGCCACGGTCTTGCCCGTTTCCTGTGCGACGGCATCAATGGCGTCGACAACTCGGTGGAGATAATCGTCGGGAACCGGGGGGCCGCCATCCGCGGTTTTAGGCAGACGGCTTACCTGCGGCAAAGGCTGTCCACGCCGGATTTTGCCAGTCAATCGTGCCCATCCCAACGGACTCCAGACCAATGCCCCCACGTTCTGGTCGAGCGCGAGTGGCATGAGCTCATACTCGTAGTCACGGCCCACCAGAGAGTAGTAAACCTGATGCCCGACATATTTCGCCCAGCCATACCTCTCCGAGATAGAAAGCGACTTCATTAAATGCCAGCCAGAGAAGTTCGAGCAGGCAATATAGCGGACCTTGCCGCTGTGCACCAAATCATTGAGGGTGTACAGCACCTCGTCGACAGGCGTCAGCGCATCGAAGGTGTGCATATGGTAAATGTCGATGTAATCAGTGCCCAGCCGCTTTAGGCTGCCCTCGCATGCCCGGAACAGGTGATGGCGGGACGACCCGACGGCATTCGGACCTTTGCCGAAGGGGAAGGTCGCCTTGGTCGAGATCAATAGTTCGTGGCGTCTTCCCCGAATGGCTTGTCCGAAGATCTCCTCCGACAAGCCGTTGGAGTAGACATCCGCGGTGTCGAAGACATTAATGCCGGCGTCAAGACAAAGGCCAACAAGTCTTTCCCCTTCTTCGACGCCAGTCGAGCCCCACGCCCTAAAAAACTCAGTTCCTCCGCCGAACGTGCCGAGGCCAAAACATAGAGACGATACCTTCAGACCTGAACCTCCCAATAGTCTGTAATCCATTTGCTCTCCTAGAAAAGTCGGAAACGGTAACTGTGATGTCAGCACCTGATAAAAGGAACGCCTTTTTAGCATTCTGAACCAGGATTTCCAAATCCTAGCGGGTGGTGGAGCGTGGCCTACGGCCGAAACGAGGTTTGGGCCGAACGCAAAAAATCTTGCTAAAAAGTGGGCAGCGAGGTACGCGTATTTTGCATTGCCCTCGCAGCATTTTCTCCACTGTGGTAACAGCCGACAGGGAAATACAGAACCATCGATCCGAGGCTGCCAGGCGCAGAAGCCGCGACCTTCGCGCGATTATAATCTACGCGGCATTCTGCGTATGAGGTTTCAATGTTTGTTTTCTGAAGGGGCAACAGGCATTCATCCAAATTAGAACGTCAGATATCGTCGGAACTGTCAGTGACGCTGCGGGCGCGGGTGTAATGAACGCCAAAGTCGCAGGCATGATTACGGCGACTGGTGATACCCGCAAGCAGTTGTCCGGCTCGGATGTCGGTTTCGTCTTTAACCCCCTCTTGCCGGGCCCATATTCCGTAACCAGGGTGGCTTAGAGCGAGATCAAGACGCCGAGACCGGGCGACGGGGCACTTGCTCTAGGAAACTGATTCCGCGTCGCGGGAAGAGGTGCTTCATTTCGGCTAATCGTACCTGCTGGATCAAGGCATGATTTTTGATTCCATCAATGGGGTTCTCGTTATTGCGGCCGGGGGGGTGGCAAACGGCTCTTTTCCTGTCCCCTCCAGGCGTATCCTGATCTGGAAGTGGGAACATATTTGGCTCATCTACTCTGCCTTCGCGATGGCGATACTACCCATCGGCCTCGGTCTCGCTTTCGCCCCGCAAATCATCCGTCAAACCCTCATTCGCGATCCTTACCTGACCGCTCAGGTGTGTGGATGTGGACTGCTATTCGGCGCCGGTTCTGTACTTTTTGGGGTGAGCCTGGCCCGGTTGGGGATCGCCATTACCAACGCTTTGGTTTCAGGGATAGTGGTGTTCCTGGGTAGCTTCTGGCCCATTATGGTTGGGGGGGTACAAATGGACCGCAGGGGTCTGCAGTGGCTGATCTTCGGCTTGACGCTGTTGATTATCAGCCTGACCCTCTGCGCCGCAGCGTCGGTCAGCAGGGATCGATCTCAGCGGAACAAGTTGAATGAATTGCGGCCTTCCACCGGGGTGTTCGTGGCTGTGCTCCTGGCTGTTTTGGCGGGTTGTTTGTCGTCCGTATTGAATGTAGGCTTCGCCTCGGGCGCGCCCCTCATTGCGAACGCCAGAATAGACGGTTCGCCGCCCCTGCTCGCTAGTTTAGCTGTCTGGATCCCGTTACTTTTCGGAGGGCTGATCTTTAATATGGGCTACCCAGCGTATTTGATATCCCTTCGCGGTTCCTGGCCTGTGCTCTTCGAAGGACATCATTGTGTAGGCAGATGGTACCGCTCTGCCCTGATGGGGAGCATGTGGTTTGGTGCCATCCTGCTTTACGGATTTGGGGCGACGATCCTTGGAAGTGGGGGCCCTGTTTATGGCTGGGCGCTGGGGATTTCGGTTTCCATCTTGACCGCAAACGTTTGGGGCGTCGCCGGCGGAGAGTGGAAAGAGGCGAGCTTCAAGCCAAAGGTTCTAATGCTATTGTCGACTGTGCTTTTGATCGCCTCGTTCGGTGTTCTCTCCCTTACACGGCTACCCCGGTGAGTCAATACAATAGGATGTGCTAGTTGGGCTGGCAGGACAAAACGAAGTGCGCTATCACCCCCATGAACGGCATGACCGTTTTAGGCTACGTTTTACGCAACGCAAAGAAACGGTGAGAAGCCGAACCATACGCCAAGAAAGGACACGAGCAGTGACACCGCTCAGTCAGTTTGCTTGCGGCATCGTAGCACGAGATAATCTTGTTGAGTGGGAGAGCCTTTAAGTTCCGTTTTCGAGACCTTATGGAACGACGGGGAGTTCCGTCTGTCGAGGAGCGCGAAGGCCGGTGCGTCCTGCCCGATCCTGGTCTTAACCTCAGTAGACCAGTCCGGGCCGTGCGGCAGCGCGCGGCTGGAACACGCATATGAGTTGCGGAGTGAGCTCGATCCAAGCTGGGCTGCACGGCCCCTGGAGCTCATTCATGACCATGGAAAACCGGCGCTGCTCATTGAAGATCCCGGCGGGGAGATGCTTGCGCGACTGCTCGGCAAACCGTGGGAATTGGACCTTTTTTTACGCGTTGCCATAGGCATAACCGCGGCGCTGGGGCGTCTGCATCAGCGCGGTCTGTTCCATAGAGACATCAAACCCGCAAACATTTTTGTGAACACTTCTACCGGCGAAGCGTGGCTGTCAGGCTTTGGACTCGCTTCGCGCCTGCCGCGCAAGCGACAAACGTCCGAGCCACCCGAAACAATCGCCGGAACGCTTGCCTATATGGCCCCCGAACAGACCGGGCGGACGAATCGCTCGATCGATTTCCGCAGCGACCTCTACTCTCTCGGCGTCACGATGTACCAGTTACTTACCGGCTCGCTGCCGTTCACCGCGTCCGATCCGATGGAATGGGTTCACAGGCATATCGCCAAAAGCCCGGTGCCGCCAAACGAGCGATTGGACAATATCCCAATCGTTGTCTCCCAAATCATCATGAGGCTGCTCGCCAAAACGGCCGAGGAGCGGTACCAGACCGCGACCGGCCTTGAGAGTGATCTACGACGTTGTCTTGCCGAGTGGGAAGCTCACCGCGACGTCATGGAGTTTCCGCTGGGCCAACAGGACACCCCCGATCAGCTACTGATCCCTGAGAAGCTGTACGGCAGGGAACGCGAGGTCAACGCCTTGCTCGCGGCCTTCGACCGCGTGGTCAAGGGCGGCGCGCCGGAATTGGTTCTCGTCTCGGGATATTCCGGCATTGGAAAATCCTCTGTCGTCAATGAGCTGCACAAGGTGGTTGCTCCACCGCGAGGACTCTTCGCCTCAGGCAAGTTTGGTCAGTACAAGCGCGACATTCCCTATTCGACCCTGGTGCAGGCATTTCAAAGCCTTGTACGGCCTCTTCTCGGCAAGAGCGACGCCGAACTGGCAATCTGGCGCGGCGCGTTTCTCGAGGCACTCGAGCTGAATGCACGCCTCATGACTGACCTCATCCCCGAACTGAAGCTCATCATTGGAGACCAGGCGCAGGTCCCGGAGCTTGAGCCTCTGCAAGCACAAAGC
>JASHRE010000282.1 GCA_030037515.1 Candidatus Sulfotelmatobacter sp. | reverse complement strand
GGCAGCCCGAACTCGTGGCGAATCGCTTCGACTTCCGGTGTGATCACGCCCAGGTTCTCAGCAATCACGGGCAGATCGCCTAATTTTTCGCGGAGCACGCCAAACAGCTCTCGGCTTGGGCCTTTGACCCAGCGGCCGTGCATCGCTGTGGTCTCGCCCGCCGGAACCTCCCAATACGCTTCAAATCCGCGGAAGTGGTCGATGCGCACGAAATCATAAAGCCGCAGCGACGAGCGCATCCGTTCGATCCACCACTCATAATTGGTCTCTTTCAGGCGCGCCCAGTTGTAGATCGGATTGCCCCAGAGTTGTCCGGTGGAGCTGAAATAATCCGGAGGAACGCCGGCGACCTTCTCCGGTCGGCCGCGTTCATCCAAAAGAAAAAACTGCCGGTTCGCCCAGACGTCGGCGCTGTCGAGCGCAACATAAATCGGAATGTCGCCGATAACGCGCACATTCCTCTCGCGCCCATAAGCTCGTAACGCCTGCCACTGCCGGAAAAATTCATATTGCAGAAACTTGTGTGCGTTGGTTTCAGCCGACAGCTGTTCCGTCCACCGGGTCAAAGCGACGTGATCGCGGCCTGCGATATCGGCTGGCCATTCGGTCCATGACGGCATTCCATGCGCTTCCTTCACCGCCATGAAAAGCGCAAAGTCATCGAGCCAATTGGAGTTCGCTCGCACAAAGTCTTCAAAGTTCTTCCTGTCTTCGACGGAAGCGTCGGCGAAGAACTTGCGCGCGGCCTGCCTGAGGAGCGGCATCTTGAAATGGCTTGCCGCCTCGTATTCAACACTTTCCAAAGGAAACTCGGGCACATTCTCCAAGTCGACTCGACTCAAGAGTCCGGAATCAGCGAGCCGTTCAAGGCTGATTAACAACGGATTTCCTGCACTCGCAGAAAAGCATTGAAATGGGGAATCGGCGAACCCGGTCGGATTGAGGGGAAGGACCTGCCAGAGTTTTAGTCCTGCCGATTGCAGGAAATCGATAAATCTGTTCGCTTCGGGGCCGAAATCGCCGATCCCATGCCCACCCGGCAGGGAAGTGGGATGAAGAAGGATCCCGCTGGCTCGCTCAAAACGCATGCCAGAACCATAAACACTTGCGCCCTGCGTGTGCAAGGTTCGAGATCTCCGGGTAGTGGGGCAATTTGCTTGCCATCCTGCAGTGCCAGCCGACGTTCTGCAGCGAAGGCCCCTGCGTGGCCGCCTTTGGCGCAGTGGGGCGGAGCATGGCGGTTCCGGCGTGGCAATACCGCGCGTTCGGATCACTTCATTGTCAAACTGCACCCGAACCTTTTCTGACCATCACCAGTGCGAGGCCGAAGCCTGTTTCCGGTCGAACCCCGCCCTTAATCCCAAGAAATGCCAACACTTAGTGTCCACTTAGGTTCCCCTTATGAATTCATTACGCGATTTTTATGTCCTTCTTGCTGGAATGATTTAACTCTTGCCCAAAAGGGTGAAGGCGAAGTATGCGCAAATCGCGCTCCTCGCTTGTTGTCTCCATCCGGGGGAAAGGATTGCTCCATGACGAGCATGAAAACCGTGATTATGAAAGTGCAATCATCAAGAAATACAACTCTGCTGTTTTCTGCAGTCTTCTGTTTGCTGTTTGCAGCAACGTACTGTCGAGCGCAGACCATAGCTTCAAACCATGTAGCAGCCGCTCGAGCGAGCGATGCTTCCTCCGTCATCCCTGATTCGGCCGTCACATCGAATTCGGGAGCAACATCCGTCAGGCCGCCCGATTCAAATCCTGCGCCGAACAATGAGATTCCGCCTGCAGTCGCAAAAGAATTGGCGGCCATGCAGGCAGAGATCGAAGAACTTAAGGCGCTGCTCCTCAGCCGCGGGATCGCAGCTCCTGCGCCAGTTTCAGCATCGGCTTCAGCACCTAGGGAGGAATCTTCCGCGGCGGCGATTTCGGCTCGGACTCCGATTCCGCCCATCACCGGTTCGGCCCCCTCGGCCATAGCATCGGCGGCCTCCGCCCCGCCAATTCCGCCGATACGAACCGTTCAGCCCGTCCCGGTGGCCCCAGCCGTCGCGCCCACAGTTCAAGAGACAGCCCCGCAGTCAAACACGCAAGCATCAGCGAGCGGCAAGCCCGCCAAGCCCGATCCATTTTCGCTCTACGACTACACATGGCTGACCGGCAATCCGCGAATCAAGGAAATTCCGTTCGATACCAAGTTCTACACCCCCGAAATCCGTTTCGACGTAAACTACACGTACGACTTCAACCATCCGGCCGACGACACGATCGGCGGTTCGAGCGAGGTTTTCCGCGCGCAGGAATTCCAGGTCACCCAAGCCGGTGTTGGCGGCGATTTCCACTGGGACAACGTGCAGGGCCGCTTCATGACGCAGTTCGGCATGTACTCGGAAACAACCCCGCGCAACGACGCCAGTCCCGCCCGCGGCGGATGGGATCTCGACACCGCCTACCGCTACATCTCTGAAGCCTACGGCGGATATCACATCAACGCGCTCAACGGCATCAACGTGCAAGCCGGCATTTTCATGTCGTATATCGGCCTGTTCAGCTATTACCAGTTCGACAACTGGGCCTATCAGCCCTCGTACGTTTCTTCGAACACACCGTGGTTCTTCAACGGCATGCGCGTGCAGATCTTTCCCAATCCCAAGTTGAAAATCGAGCCTTGGCTGATTAATGGATGGCAATCGTATGGCCGGTTCAACAATCGCCCCGGAGTCGGGGGGCAGATTTTGTGGCGCCCGAACGGGTGGTTCTCATTCGTCGGCAATCAGTACGGCCTCGGGGCCGACACGCTCGGCGTTGCCGGAAGGATTCGCTACCATACTGACGACAGCATTCAAGTGAAGTACTACGACCGTCCGGGAGAATTCCTCGACAAGATGGCTTTCACCTTCACTGGCGATGCGGGATGCGAACACGGCGGCGATCCTGTCGCTGGAACGGCCGTGAGTTGCGACACGAACGGGAAGAAAATCGTAAACGGGGTAACCTACATCACTCCCAAGCAGTCCTTCCTTGGCCTCATGGCATATAACCGCTGGTGGTTCAAGAAGGATCTATATGGTGTGACCATTGGCGGCGGAAGGATCAACAACCCCGGGCGCTACCTCGTTCTGCTGCCGCCGATTAACGGCGCGACGGCAATCACCGGTTCGCCGTACTTTACCGAAAACCCCGGCGATCCGTTCAAGGCATGGGATGCTTCCTTTACGTTCGACTACATGCCCAGCCAGTACCTCACATTTCGCTCGGAATACAATCACCGCGCGGCGAATGTTCCGTACTTCACCGGCCGGGGTGGAATCACTCCTCCCGGAGGCGATAACGGCAATCCCGGCGCAATCGTGCCCGGGTGGACGCCGGACCTCCGGCGGGATGAGAACCGCATGACGTTCGCAATATTGGTGATGTTCTGATGAATCCCTGCCGAAAATAGAAATTAGCTTTGGGGGAGGCCATCGGCTCTAATATCCGGGTTATTCTGCTTGGTTCGCTGAATCCAGTGCGGGTTAGCTTCCTCTTTCTCAATGCGGGCATCGTCAGAAATGGCCCGCTTGAGCAGTGGGACGAGGGAGCTTTTGATCGATCGTTCAACATCGGTTTCAAGGGCCCTTTTTCCTCATCCAGGCCCGGTCGCCCGTCTTCCACAATCCGGCGTCGATGGTGTCGATGACCTCGCTCAACTCACGCATCGGAAAACCATCGGACGTCGTCGAAACGATCGTTTTCTTAGCCTCGGATGTTGGCGGCCACATCTCCACAGTGTCAACGTACGCCCGACCGGGAAAATAACAACTTAGATCGTATCGAGCATTCCCTCTGCGCGTCTCTTACACGTTTCACAGCTAGAGATCACGGGTAGGAGATGCGGGTTGCCAACCGTACCTTGCACTGTGTCGTTCTGAACGAGCCAGCATTAACTTGCGTTCAGCCCGTCACTAGACCAACGCGCGCTTCGCGGGAACTTCTTCTCCTGCCAACTCGTATTTCTTGGACAGGGCGCTCCGTTACGAAGGTTTTGTAAGCGACGAGTTAGGACGGGCTGTGTGCTTGCCCGTAACATTTAGCAGAAGAATTCTTGCGCCAGTGTGAAGAACGATTTTGACGAGGAGTTGACATGAAGTTTTTCTCCTTGGTGCTTGGGCTGCTTCTCTCCGTTCTGGCTTTTGCCGGTCCTCCTTCAAACGAGCCGGTCCCGCGCCGCATCT
This sequence comes from Candidatus Sulfotelmatobacter sp., assembly GCA_030037515.1. Taxonomy (GTDB): domain Bacteria; phylum Acidobacteriota; class Terriglobia; order Terriglobales; family Acidobacteriaceae; genus Sulfotelmatobacter. Next base: position 2,068 of record JASHRE010000282.1, on the reverse strand, counting down.
GGATCACCGACGTAACCATCCTTTCGCCGGAAAATCTCGGTCACCTCGACAGGGGCAGCGTGCTGATTGAGAACGAACGCATCGTGCGCGTTGAGAGGAAAGCGAGTGCAGAGCCACCTGCCGACGCAACCGTTGTCTCAGGCGAAGGGGGATTTCTCATCCCCGGCCTCATCGACTCACACGTCCATCTCGCGTCGGTCCCGGGGGTCGCACCCGAGCTTAACCTGAATCCCGACGCGGCACACGCCCCGATGCTCGCGGACTATTACAAGCAGCTCCCGCGTTCCTATCTCTACTTCGGCTATACCACGCTGATTGATCTGGCCGTCGTGAAACGCGAGGTATTGGATGACTTCCGCCACGCTCCGCTCCACCCAGACGTCTATGATTGCGGGCCATCGCTGCCGATAGCGAACGGTTACCCCATGTCGTTTGTGCCTCCGGCGCAGCGATTTCAACTCTTTCCCAATTTCCTTTACGACCCGGCGCAGTCCGCCAGCATTCCTCCTGAGTACAAGCCGCAGGACCACACTCCTGCGGCATCCGTCGCTGCCGACAAGCGAGCAGGTGCCATCTGCGTCAAGACCTACTTCGAGCGCGGCTTCGGCCAGCAGAGGAATCTGCCGGTCATCACGCCTGCAATGGCGGCAGCAGTCCGCAACGCCGCCACGCAAAACGGTTTGGTGATGATGATGCATGCGAATTCGTTCGAAGCCCAACAGTTCGCCGTTGATGCTGACGTGGATGTTATCGCGCACGGCATGTGGAATTGGGGGGCTCTCGACCGGCAGCCCGAACTTCCGCCGGAGATCAAAACGCTGCTCGAGCGAATTGTGCAAACGAGAACCGGATACCAAGCGACGATTCAAGTGTTGGGAGGACTGCGCGCCTACTTTGACCCTGAATACTTGAAGATGCCCGCGATTCCCCACGTCATTCCCGCGGCACTGATTACTTGGTTCAACTCGCCTGAAGGCAAGTGGTTCAGAAAAGAAATCGACGAGGACAACACACCCGACGCGGAGATGCGCGAGGGATTCGACGCTGGCCCTATCCGCCGCGTCCGACAGGTGGTCGGCTATCTCGCGGTCAGAAACGCCAACTTCCTGTTTGGTACCGATACACCTTCTGCTCCCACCTACGGGAACCTGCCTGGCCTGAACGGCTATCTGGAGATGCAGCAACTGCATGACGCCGGGTTGTCCCTGGAACAGGTATTCAAAGCCGCAACCATCAACAATGCCCGCGAGTTCAAACTCGACTCACAGGTGGGAAGCATTGAGCCGGGGAAGATCGCCAATCTCGTTCTGCTGAGAAAATCACCGTTGGAGAGCGTGGATGCCTACGACAACATCGTCACGGTTTGGGTCCATGGAAGGCCGACGTCCCGAGACAGTTTGGCAGCTACCCCAAGCAAGTAGTCCATTGTTCTTGCAGGATTGCGAGAAGAGTGGATGAGCCCGAAGCGAAGTTGGTGATCGCAGGGCGCGACTATGTTCATAGTGCCAAGGACACGGATAGTACAGCGCGCCAGTATCCAGCCGAGATCCTGAATCGCGGGTCGGCAGGTCGAAGCTGCGGGAACGGCGGATCTGGGACAGGGACAACCGGTTCTTCCTCGAGCGATTCCGGCGTTCTCCAAACGGGCTTGAGGAAGGGCTCAAGCCTGAGGCGATTCCACGGCTCAGCGACACTGAAGGCGGCCCGGCTGTCGCGGGGCGTTGACGCGATAGCCACTTCTGTCGTTCAGCATCTTGCCTGTCTGCTCGATGAGATGACGGTTGAGATCGAAGCTGACTTGCGGTCTGGTGCACCCGAAGACGTCGTGCGCACCCTGAGCAAAACTGCCGCACTCTTCGATTCGGCTCTCCCGGGGTTTGAGGAAGAATAGTCACCGCTCTCGCACCCTCACCTAAGAGCGGAAATCTACTATTTCCCGCCCGCACAAGTGACCCGCGTAACTCCTTTCTAGAAGCGGCTGAAACACCCTGGACGCGTAAGGGGTTTTTAGCCCGTTGCCAGTGTTCCGGTCGCCGACGAACCGCTCACAGTCCTTCGGCGCATTCCA
>JASHRE010000281.1 GCA_030037515.1 Candidatus Sulfotelmatobacter sp. | reverse complement strand
GTGGTGGAATAGAAACCGGCAACAATCAGCCCGCCGTCAGCGTTCAGCCATGAGGATTCTCTCAGCCGATCTCACCGAACGCCGAATGCTGATGGCCGACTGCCCATTGCCAGCTACGTTTTCATCGCCGTCTGAAACGCCGATTGAAACTTGTCCATCTCATCCTGCGTTCCCACGGTGATTCGCACCCAGTTCGGCATGACCGGCCACGTGCGTCCGATGAAAACATTCTGCTTCGCCATCGCTTCCTGCAGCTGTCGCCCCGGGCGCTTCACATCCACCATAAAGCAATTCGACTCCGATGGAATGTACGCGAAACCGTTGCGCTCGAGCCAATCAAAGCACTGCCGACGCACGCCGGCGTTGATGGCGCGGCGCTGCGGAACCAGTTGGGCATCTTTCAAGCTCGCGTTTGCGGCGACCACCGCGGTCACCGGCATGAAATTCCATCCCCCCCGCTCGAGAATTTTGTTCAGCAGTTCGGGACGCGCAATCGTGACTCCGCAGCGGACTCCTGCCATGCCGTAGACCTTCGAAAACGTCCGCAACACAACCACGTCTTTATCGGCTTTCACCAGATCGAGCGCGCTCTCAGCTTTCTCGGTGAAATGAATGTACGCCTCATCGACCATCACGATGGAATCTTTCGGCTTGTTCGCGACCAGATACTCGATCTCCGCATGCGAGGTCAGCGTGCCCGTCGGATTATTCGGATTGCAGATGTAAAACAAGCCCGCATCCGGCGCCTCGTTCAGCATCGTCCGAACATCATGTGCGTACGTTTTTGTCAGCGGCACTTTCACCAGACGTGCCCTGCCGCGGTCCGCCATATTGACGCCCAGTTCAAAGCTCGGATCCGCCGTCACGTAGCTTTTCTGGGGCGAGGTGAACGCCAGCACTGCCAGGCTCAGTGCCGGAGTCGATCCCGCTGTCACGCGAATGTACTCCGGCTTCACACCCTCAAGCTGCGCGTAAGTTTTGATGAGATCGTCGGTCAGATAACTCTGGTAGCGCCCTCCCTGGGAAAGAATCGCCGCCATCGCATCGCGGGAGCTCTGACAGGGGCCGAGAGGATTTTCGTTGGCATCAATGACGACCGCTCCTGGCGGAGGCTCGGGCATTCGTGGCCGCGCGGCCTGAGCCAGCATCGATTCAGTGAATGTGGGAAGCACGGCCGCGGCCGAGGCAGCGGCGGAAAGATGCAGAAACGAGCGGCGGGAGAATCGTGGCATGCGACACCTCCAGCGCAGCAGTGTAGCACCGTTTATGCAGGGGCGGCGGCCCTCGGAGGGCCGCAGGGTCCGACGCCGGTGCGGGGACCGACGTCTCGGTCCGCCCGGTCGAGCGCAAGCCGAAGGGCCCCCTACTTTCGTCCCGCCGGAGGCTCGCGCGCGAAGCAGTGGGTCACAAGGACTTCGTGTACTCGAACAGCTCCATCCCGAAAAAATCCGCAACCCGCCCCGAAGCGGCAAATTCGTGCCGCTGATAAAAGCGGATTGCCCGCTCGAGCGGCATTGTCGTGTCCAGCTTGACCAGCTTGCACCCTGATCGCCGCAACTCTGCTTCCGCCGCCTGCAGCAAAGACGACGCCAGCGTCGTCCCTTGCCACTCGGGCAGAACCGCCATCCCGCGCAAGTGTCCTTCCTCGCCGTTCGCTTTGCACCCTATGGTGCCGGCGATTTTTTGCTCCGACACCGCGACGAAGACACACATCTCGCGGATCCGTTCTTGAACCGATGCCGCGTCCATCACGGTGTCGGCAAACGCTTCGGGGGTGTATTGATCGCGATACGGAGCAAACGCCGCCGCGAGGCAAGCCAGGATGGCTTGTCCGTCATTTGGAGCGGCTTTTCGAATTTGAAAGGGATTCACGTGTGGCGCGGCGCCTCTGCGCGAGCAAGGGCGGGCGCAATTCCCGTTCTCAGCGGTTCACCCCGGTTCGAGCCGCCCTAGTCTTCCGCCGCGCTCGCGTAATATCCCGCGCGCGCCTGAATCTTGTAGCTCTGCTTGTTTTTGATATCGATCTTGCGGTAGGTGCCGTCCATCTTCGTATTGGTCGACGTATATCCGATGTTGTACTGGCTGCGCAGCTCATTAGCGATCTGATCGAACGCATCGCGCATCTTGTCAAATTTATTGCCGACGTTGATCACGCGCCCGCCCGTCTCTTCGGTGAGCTTGCGCATGTCTGATTCGCCCGAATAACCAAATCCGCCATAGAATCCGCGGTCCGCACACAGCAGCACATAGACAATCGCGTCGGCCTTCTGCGCCGCTTCGGCGGCGTCGCGCAGCTTCAGCCGGCTGCCCTCGTCCTGGCCGTCAGTCAACAAAATCATCGCCTTCCGGCCAACTTCTTTCGCCAACATGTCATGCGCTGAAAGATACACGGCGTCGAAAAGCAGGGTTCCTTTGGGATTCTGCACCGGCACCGGCCCTCCGCCCATACCGGGAATGCCGCCACTCGTAAAATCGGTATTGATCTTGGCCTTATTCAGCGCCGACTGTAGCCGATGCACGTCGCGGGTGAAATCCTGCAGCAAGTCCACGCTGATGTCGAAGCTGATCACATACGCCTCGTCCTTGTCGGTCAGGATCTGCTTCAAAAACGCGCCCCCCACTTCCTTTTCCATCTCGAGCACGTTGGTTTGGCTGGCGCTGGAGTCGATCATGATCCCGAGGGTCAGCGGCAGATTCGACTCCGCAGTAAAATACTTGATCGTTTGCGGTTTGCCGTCTTCGGCGATGGCAAAGTCGTCTTTCGTCAAGTTGGGGATGAGCGCGCCGTGCTTGTCCTTCACATTGAAGAAAAGCTGCACGATGTTCGCATTGGCTTTGAAGGTCGCCACCGGCTGCTGCGACTGGTCGGATTGCTGGTCGCCGCCTGACTGCCCGGACGTTGACTGTCCAGATGCCGACTGTCCACCGTTTCCGGACTGCTGGTTCGACGAGGGCTGTTGCGAACCCGCACTCGGCGGACTAGACTGCGCCTGCAGCCAGAACGCAACCAGGCAAAAGGCTATGGCGATAAACAGAGGCAGAATTCGGCGCGAACGAACCCGTAATGTGTGCATCGGATACTCTCTAAGGAATCTTTGTTAGTCTAATCCTGTAGCTTAGATGCACCAAATCGGTCGATTCTTGCATCGGACAGGAAAAAGTGGGTGTTCCCAGGCATTCAACTCTATGGCGCAATATAAAGGGCTGAAAATCGGACGTGGTAGCCGATGGTTGATCCTCTTAGGCATGGTTTTTGCCTTGTCAGCGGCGTTCGTTCCGGCGCAAACTGCCGGCTCTCAGAGCCAGCCGCAGTCGAACCAATCTCAGGCAGAACAGTCCCAGCCTGGCCAGTCCCAGGATCAGGGCATTCCCGACGCGCCTTCGACCGTTCAGCCGCCCCCCTCACAGACCCAGCTTCCCCAGCCCGCTAATCCCAGTCACTCGGTCGAGAATCAACCGCAAAACAGTTCGTCATCGTCGAGCGGCGCGACCCAGCCCCCCCCGAAAATGCCTCCGGTTCAGACCGTTCCGCCGGGAACTTTTCCCCGCAACCAGCTCGACACAACTCAAGGCGTCTACCGTCTTCCCACCGTTTCGGTCGGCGAGGTGCTGATTCCGGTCACCGTGAAGTACAGCGACGGACGCCTGGTCGAGGGCCTCGAACCCAAAGATTTCACCGTTCTCGATAACGGCCGTGCCGTCAAATTAACCTACTTCACCAGCGATCCTTTTCAGCTCTCCGTCGCCGTGGTCCTCGATATTGGCATGCATGAGGTCAGTCTCAGCAAAGTCTACGACAGCCTCGTTTCCCTGGTCGGAGCCTTTAGCCCCTACGATGAGTTCGCACTTTATACTTACAGCAGCACGGTCGCGCAACAACTTGATTTCACCAACCAGAGCCAGCGCTTCCAGGAAGCTCTCGATCAGATCAAGGTCTATCCCGGTCGCAACAACGGCCCGGAGGCGCTGAATAGCCCATTTTCTGTCGGTCCCACGGTCAACGGAGTTCCGATCAATGGACCGCCCATCGCACCTGTGCAGACTCCAACCCGTGAAGCGCATGTTCTTAACGACGCGATCCTCCGCGCCGCCCTGGACCTGGGCAAGCGCGACACGCGGGCCGGACGCCGGCGCGTCATTCTCGTGATCAGTGATGGCCAGGAACTAGGCAGCCAGGCCAGTTATCGCGACGTGCTGCGGGTGCTCGAATCCCGCGACATTCAGGTGCAGGCGGTTGTGGTTGGCGGAGGCGCTCTGCCCGTGTTCAAGCAGTTAGGCAAGTTCCATCTGAAGGAGCAGGGCTTCTGGGATCTTCTACCGAGATATACGAGAGCCACCGGCGGCGGCCAGGTCAATTCCGAACTCACCCGCAACGCCATCGAAGACGCCTATGCGCGCATTACCTCCGACGTCCGCAATCAATACACACTGGGATATCCAGTCAAATCGACGCCCAGCTCCATGTATCACAGCATCAACGTCATCGTCGCTCGCCGGGGCCTGAAAGTCTCCGCCAAAGACGGCTACTATCCCGCCCCCACGACCCGATAACTTAACCTGTGTAGAGGCACACCGCCCTGGTCAGCACCGAGTGCGAGGCCACGAGCTCGGCAGCGCTGCTGCTCTCAGGCGGAAAGTGGCATCCCGACGCGTTTTCAGCAGCGCCGCGAGAGCCAGCCCTGAGAGCCCCGAGCACGTGCGAGGGGAAGCGGAATGGGGACTTTGCGCGCGACTCGCCGGAAGCAGCCCCCGCCTTTTGTCTGCAGAGCGAAGATGCCTTCCCCGTGGCGGATGGCATCGGAATCGAGGGATTTCGGGGCTGGTTTCCTTCGCGAGGGGAGCAGACTTTCCCCGGGGTCACCTGAGTAACCTGCCCCCAGTCTCGCTCGTGTGATATAAAGACCCCGAGCCACCAATTTGGGCGTCTGTGTGCGTGTCGGCCTCCGAGGACCGGCGCGCGTTTCGAGGAAAGCCTTTGAGTTTTATCAACTTCGCAGCCCGCGAGATCAACTGCAAGATCGTGTACTATGGCGCCGGCCTCGGCGGCAAAACCACGAATCTGCAAGTGATCTACCAGAAAACTGCCGATCAGCAGAAAGGCAAAATGATCTCGCTGGCCACCGAAACCGAGCGCACTCTGTTCTTTGATTTCCTTCCGCTCGATCTCGGCTCTGTGCGCGGTTTTAAGACCCGCATCCATCTTTACACTGTTCCGGGCCAGGTCTTCTACGACGCCAGCCGCAAGCTGATTCTGCGCGGTGTCGATGGCATCGTCTTCGTCGCCGACTCCCAGGAGCAGCGCATGGACGCCAACGTCGAAGCCCTCGACAATCTCATGTCGAACCTCAAAGAGCACGGCTACGACTTCAACAAGATTCCTTACGTCCTGCAACTCAACAAGCGCGACCTGCCAAACATTCTCCCGGTGGATCTTCTGACGACGGAACTTCGCCGCAAAAACGAACCCGTGGTCGAAGCGGTCGCTTTCCAGGGCGCCGGCGTCTTCGAGACGCTGAAAGAAATCGCCAGGCAAGTCCTGCAGGAACTCAAAGCGGGCGGCTAATAAGCACGGCCCCATTTCATGATCCGTTGTGAGCCTCGGATCATGAGGAACTTAGCTATGCCGCCGGCCGATTTCTGCCGCGCGCGCCCGAACGGGGGGCCCGCCCCTTCAGCAGATCGTGGGCGGTGAAAAACGCGTGGCGATCCGGTTTCGCGACCATGGTTTTGCCGCGCTGGTCTACGCCGGCCCATAACCGCTCTTGCTCGTGCGAACCAGAAACAAGGCTCCCCGAATTGGAATATCACGGGGAGCCTTGATTGGCCACCCCTGTTTCTGGTTTCTATCTGCCGAATTACTCCGGCGCCAGCGCGACGCCACGGAACGCTTCGCCGGCGCGCGCCGAGCGAATCGTGACGAACGTATCAAGGTAACCGTTGGTTGCTGGCTGGGTGGCGCTGATGACATCGGTGACTTTCACCAGCTGGTTGGGATCGGCGCCGTTGTCGCCGTTCAGGCTGATCGTGGACGTGATCGCGTAAATCGTCGCGGTGCCGTCTTGGTTGACGACGCCGATGATGTTGCGACATCCGCCGCTCGCAGGCTCGATCGACGCGGGATAGTTCGCGACGCTGTAGGGCACGCCAAGATTGAGTCCATTCTGGATGACGTACTCGCGCACCCAGGTCGGGCCATTCGCCGTTGTGGTGAGGACCCACTTTTGCAGCCCGGCGGTGGCGAGCGTACCAGAGTCTGCAACGTTCACCTGGCCATCGATCACCTGATTCGGGGTGTAGATCAGGTCGCCCTCATCACAGACGTACAAAGTGGTAGCGTTGGCGAACCAAATCCCAAAAGGATAATCGCCACCCGGGCTATTTGTGCTGGCAGCGGTGTTGGGGAACCCAGGGAGGATCGCATAAGGTTCGCCAATCAGGCCGCCCGAGCCGGCGTTCTCTGTGGTGGGCAGAACACCGGGAGTACCGAGCTGATAGACGGTGTTGATGCCGTTACCGCCGCTGCCCTTTGCGACATAAAGCGTATCGTTAAAGATCGTCAACCCCCGGAAATTCGTATCCTTACCCGGTTTGTCTCCCGAGAACACGAAATAGGAAATCATGTTGTTGTCCGGCGGGACCAGCGGCGCTGCGCCGGGAACAAACAATTCGGCGCCCGTCGAGTGCGAGAGATTAAAGCCGAGCTGCGTGATCGGCATCTGCTTCTTGGACAGTCCTCCGTTGTTGTCATTTCCAACTGTGTAATACAGCGAATTGTCGGCCTTGATCACAGCGCGCGAGTTGTCGCCGCTGTAGGCATCGCCATCGGTGTAGAAAATGTGCCCCCATGCGTCCACTTCGGCGATGGAGCGGTAGTAACCGGTCGGATTGGGTGCGTTGGCATAGCTGGCGACTGCGGGATTGCTCGGGTCACAGAGGCCCGGAGTATTGGAGGCGGAAACATCGAGCAGATTCGGCAAAGTCGGCGAGAGGGGACCCACGTTTGTGCCCTGCGTCAGGATGTTGGTGGTCGGATCCAGGGTGAGGGTCGGGCAGCCGGGACCGCCGCGATAGCCCATGAAGGTCAGACTCCCGCCATCCGCTGAGCGATTCAGCGCGAGCTCGGATTTGGAGCTGAAGCTGGTTACGATCTCGTTTGCGGGAACACGCAGCGCACCGAGCAAGTGGCCGTCGTCGTTGAGGTTCCAGAGAACAATGGGAGAGGAGACGCCAAAGCTTGGATCGCTGTTGGCGTTGTTCCAAACGTTATGGTTGTCGTTGAGATTCGGCTCTTCGCCGTTATCGCTCGCATAGCCGCAGGAGACCGTCACGGCCGTTGTGGTGGCAGAGGCGGTTTGGTCAGCGGGAAGCAGAGGCACATTCACCGTGGCCGGATTCGGGTTCGTGACCGGACCGGTATTCAGACATCCGAAGGGCAGTATTTCGCCCGGGATAACAGTGTTGGCATTCCCCACGTAGACGGTGCCGCTCAACACGATGCTGCCCGGCGCAAAACCATGGAA
>JASHRE010000280.1 GCA_030037515.1 Candidatus Sulfotelmatobacter sp. | reverse complement strand
AGTTGGAAGCGCGTCTGCGCGAATCTGCGGAATCGCTGTGGACCGCGGACCGGCTCGGCATCCGCGTGCGCGACCGGCTGGCCGATGGAAAACTTTTCATCGTTTCGAATCGCGAGCCGTATATGCATATCCGCCGGGGCAAGGCGGTGGAAGTGAAGGTCCCGCCCAGTGGGTTGGTCACTGCGCTCGAACCGGTGCTGCGCGCCTGCGGCGGCACTTGGGTGGCGCATGGATCGGGCGACGCGGACCTGGAAACCGCGGATGCGCGGAGCCGCTTGAGCGTTCCGCCGGATGATCCGCAATACACGTTGCGGCGGGTATGGCTCACGAAAGAAGAGGAACAGGGCTACTATTACGGGTTCGCCAACGAGGGACTGTGGCCGCTGTGCCACATCGCGCACACACGGCCTCTGTTTCGCGCCAGCGACTGGAAACACTATCAGGACGTGAACCGGAAATTTGCCTCGGCGCTGCTGGAAGAAATGGCAGACGTGGAGCATCCGGTGGTGCTGGTGCAGGACTATCACTTTGCGCTGCTGCCGCGCATGATCAAGCAAGAACGGCCGGATGCGCGGGTGGCGCTGTTCTGGCACATTCCGTGGCCGAATCCGGAGGCCATTCGGATTTGCCCTTGGCAAAGCGAACTGGTGGATGGGCTGCTGGGCGCGGACCTGCTGGGATTCCACATTCAATCCCATTGCAATAATTTTCTGCAGACTGTCGACCGCATCGTCGAGTCGCGCATCAATTGGGAGCATTTTTCGGTGCAGCGCCTGAACCATAATACGGCGGTTCGGCCGTTTCCGATCAGCGTGGAGTTTCCCGAGCCGCCCGCCGAAGTCCGCAGTGAGACCGCGTATGAAGAGCGCGGCACGTTGCTGAAAGCTCTGGGCGTGGAAGCCGCTCGAATGGGCGTCGGCGTGGACCGCATCGATTACACGAAGGGAATTTTGGAACGCTTTTTTGCGGTCGAGCGACTGCTGGAAAAGTATCCGGAGTATCAGGGAATCTTTACTTTCGTTCAGATCGGCGCGCCCAGCCGCACCCACATCAAGCGCTATCACGATTTGCAGGCCGAGGTCGAAGCAGAGGCGGAGCGAATCAACTGGCGCTTCCAGATGGAACACTGGAAGCCAATCGTGCTGCTGGACCGCCAGCATAGCCACGACGAAATCGCGCAGTATTACCGCGCGGCCGACCTGTGTTTGGTGACCTCTCTGCATGACGGAATGAACCTGGTGGCAAAGGAATTTGTCGCCTCGCGTCACGATGAACGCGGAGTGCTGATTTTGAGTTGTTTCACCGGGGCTGCACGGGAATTGCAGGACGCGCTGCAGGTGAATCCGTACGATATCGACCAGACGGCGGAAGCGATCCGCACCGCGCTCGAAATGGAGGCGGAAGAAAAGCAACTGCGCATGCAGCGAATGAGAAAAATCGTTCGCGAGCACAACGTCTATCGCTGGGCTGGACGATTGATCGGGGATCTCTGCGAAATCCGGCTCGACGTGCAGCCGGCGGCCCATGAGCGAGCGCGCGCATCATCGGCCTCTTCGACGTAAGCAACGGCTGATTCTTCTTCCGACAAATTTCCCGGCAACGGCGATTCGCCACCGGAGAACGAACGCCGGTGCGGTCCGATCTCGATCGGGGGCGTTGTTTTTTGGGCAAAAGGCCGACGCGCAACTCTTGGGTGCCAACCCGCTTTGTCCCGCCACTGATGCCGCCACAGCCCAGGAGGTGTTGCGCCTTTCACCCTATTCAATCGCAGCCTGTAATCCCTGGTGCGGCCCCGCTCTGACGCTATTGGGATGCAGGAGGGTTTTCGAGACCGCGGCGGGCGAAGCCGAGCTTGCCTTTGGCGACCTCGGTTCCGTTCACACTCGCCGAGACGTCAACCAGGGCAAAGTCGGCAATAAATTTCAGAACTCTGACTTCCATCTCCATGCGGTCGCCAGGAACAACCGGCTTCAGAAAACGCATTTCGTTGATGGAGCCGAGCACGAGAAATTCACCTGGGCGGGTGCCAGTGCCCATGGATTTTGCGAACAGGATCGACGCGGCCTGGCCGACGGCTTCGACGATCATAGTTCCAGGCATAACGGCGTGTTCGGGGAAATGTCCAAGAAAATGGATTTCGTTGCCGGTGACGTTTTTGACGGCGCGGATGCGCTTGCCAGGTTCGAGGTCTGTGACGCTGTCGACCATGAGCATGGGGAAGCGCTGTTTCAGCGCGGCGCGGACTTCTTCAAATGTCATTGCGACTGTGGTCATACGTTCCTATCGCGGTTGGGCTCACCACGGAGACGAAGAGGAGGGAGAAAACCAAATCAAGCTAAACGTGGGGATCGCTCTCGGCTGTTCGCCGCCCCAACCTTAGTCGATGCCCACGGAAAAAGCGCATTGATTTTCCTCGGTGTCTCTCTGGTGAATAAAATCTATCGCGAGCGCAGGATCATCGCCGTCGCACGGGGCAAGAATTTCGCGCCCTTGGGGACTGCGGAAGCATCCGATGCCAGGCGGCTGACGCGCAGTCCGGCGTGCTCGGCCATTTGCAAAGGATGGCTCTCCCAGTTGTATTCGTAGACGTGATCGCGTTGCGGCGACTCCAGCGCCGTGCTGAAAAAAACCAGGCCGTCGTTCGCGACGCGATGCGCCATCGTCGAAAACAGCGGTGTGGGATCGAGCAGATGTTCGGCCAGCATTCCGGAAATGACCCCGTCATATTTGGTCCCGCCATTCTGTCCGTCGATTTTCAGCGCGTCTTTGACCTCAAAACGTGCCCTCCCCGAATGACCGGAAACTGCCAGCAGCCGTTTGGCGACGGCGATCGCCGGCGGGCTGATATCGGACCCTTCAATCTGCAGATCGGGACGCTCTTCGGCGGCAAGCAGGCTCAGCACACCGTGGCCGCAGGCAAGTTCGAGAACGCGGGCATTTTTCGGAAGCCGGCGGATGAATTCGTCGCGGAACATGGCAATATGGCTGACCATCGAAGGCCAGAAGGGATAAATCAGAATCGCCGCCCACATGTAGGGGATCATGTAGCCTTCGTCTTCGTACACGCCCGACATGATTTCGGGCATGCGCTCGGGCGTGTAACGGCCTTCGCGCTCGTAGATGGTCTTGGCCCTGGCGACTCCCACGCAGTATTCGGCGTAGCCGCGCGCGGCCTCATCAAAGACTTCCGGGCCGTAGGCGGCTTCCGCCCAGCGCGCCAGCGGATCGAGCAGCCACGAGCACAGCTCGCGATTGGCCTCGAAAGTTGTCCGCGCCGCGCGCGAGAGAACTTTCGCTTTGCGATCCAACCCTTCCAGAAACGCTGCTGCAGTTTTCATCTCAACGCCCTCAAACCGTGTTTTCACAACGCAACCACGGAGAACGCAACGAAGCAATTCGAGTAATTTGTCTCAAGCCGCGAGGCCCCTCGAAATGAAACTGAACCAACGTGCATGCCGCCTACACACGTTTCTCGGTGTGTCTGTGCCTCCGTGGTGAAAGGAAACGCCTAATCCTGCGATGGCACATGCCTGACCAGCCGCGTCATCGGCCGAACCAAGTCCATTCCGTCCCAGGGCGAACCGAAGATGTGCATCTGTCCCAGCCGCACGATGCGATCGACCCCATGGCGTCCGGCGGATTCCGCCAAACGCTGTTCTCTCTCCGCACCTTTCACCGCCAGCCCGAGGGTCTGCACGCTTCCATCGAATTGCGAAACGACTTCCGCCAAATCGTCGGCGACGAGAACAGTCAAGGTTCGCCCTTGCGTCGGCTGGGGAATTTTCGCGCCTTTCCCCAGCAGAATCGTCCAACTGGGAGAGGATGGAAACAGCGCGCGGTTTGCGATATCGTCGAGCAGCCATGAGGAGCGCACGCGGCAGATCGTCGAGGTCAGCGATGGCTCGATTTCCGTCCGCGGATGCGCGCGGTTCTCTTGTTCGAACGCGCGCTTTAGTTCTGCGGCGAATTCCGTCGCGTCGCTCGCGCCATCCTTTTCCAAAAATAACGTCTGCGGCGAAGAGCAGGCCTGTTGCTCGAACTGCCACACATCGCGTGCAATGCGACGGCACCAGGATGACCGTTCGTTCTTATCTGTCCAAGTGGCTGCGTCCATCGCCGCCACCGACAGTCGCGGACCAAAGACTACCACCCGCGCCCAAGGGGGAAAAGGTAACGCGCGTACCTGCCGAACCGCCTCTTCTCCGCCCCAGATCATGGCGCCGTCGACGGATTGCGCCATGGCTTGGTGCAGCTCGATTTCCGAATGGGCGAAGTGCGCGACAAAAATCCGGTCGAGCAAGACGCCCCCGGGGTCGGCTTGCGCCAGTGCTTCCATGATCAGGCGCGTGGGCTCGACCAGTCCGCCGGGGACGCGCACGATGCAGCTGTTTCCGCCGAGCCAGGCCGAGGTGATCGAGAGAATGGGTTGAATCTCGATATTGGCGGCGGGCCAGTGGCCCACGACCCCGACAGGAAATGCGCGCAGGCGAGCGCGGCCGTCTCGACGCCAGCCCCGGTTGCGGGGGAATTCTTGTCCCAACTCGCGGGAGAGAATAGGTTCGAGCGTACCCCGGCGAAGCCACAGACGGAGAAACGTCACACCGGGAACGTCGCGGACCTCGCCCTTGTCGAGCGCGGCGGCCCAACGCTCGAAGATATCGAGAACAGCATCCGGCGTGAGATTTCTTTCGAGCGCGAGCAGACGGAGGCGCTGCGCCGCCGAGGCGATCTGTTGCGCAGATGGGATGGTTGGAGACGTTATTTGCAATGGCGACCGCCCAAACAACGCGATCAATCGCAAGCTCAGGCTCGAAAGTGCGCCTCAATTTTTGCACACTGCCGGCACGACTAAGGTCCCGCCCTTCACGGCTTTCGTCACACATTCACCGCGGCCCGCAGTTCGGGTGCAGCTGTTCCCAATGCAACAGTTACGGCTTTCCAGACTTCCGATCTTCCATCCGCCGCGCCACCCCCGCGTCCCACGCCACCTCGACGGACTTGTCCTTCATTTCAAGGCGGTCACGCAGGGTGTTCGCCGGCGCCGCCCGATCGTCCACAGGCACAGCCAAGGTTTGCCTCG
>JASHRE010000279.1 GCA_030037515.1 Candidatus Sulfotelmatobacter sp. | reverse complement strand
CCGAGCGGCGGGCTACACGATCGTACATCGGATACCAGTATTCCTCACGTGCGCCGTTCCGCTTCTTTATTTGGGAGTTGCAGACTTCCCGTTCGCTTTCGAGCCGCTTTTCACAAAAGTCATTGGCCACAATATTCGAGATGTATATCGCTTTCCGAAGAGACCAGATGGTCTTGAATTCAGCGAGTCGTGGTGGCTTGGTCGTTGGGAAGACCCGATTCAAAATATCGTCTTTATTCTCGTGCCAATCGGTATAGTTTGGTCACTCGTTAACGCAGCCAGAGATCGCGAACGCAAAGCGAATCTTGTGGGTTTAGCAACCGGTGTGGGGCTTGTCGTGCTCTCGGTCTTTCTGACGGCCACTTTTGGGCTGTTCTTCTAGAGAACTGATGAACGGATGCAACATCCTGATTGCAGAGCGCCGGGATAAACCGGCATGAAGCAGAGGAGGAAGAATCCTCACGAGAAAGGACTAGCGATCCACTCGGCCCCGAGTTTTGCGTTGCGCATCGCGAGGTGCACGACGAAGCATAAACAGGGGAATAGGTGGGGTGGGTATTGAGCTCCGGTACATCCAGGAAAAGAAAGGAGAACTGATGTGTTCAGTGGGAGGCAAACCCACCGAGGTAAAAGTCAGAAACCTCGTAGCTTGAATAGAGGGGGAAAGGGAAACCGAATCTCTCGTTTATTGACAAAGCCGTCGTCAGGATGGTGAGCAAGTCATCGGGCCGTAACGAACAGTGAACGCAAAGTAGCCTCGAAAAATATCGCCCCAAAGGCCGAATCCCTCGGAGCTGGGTGAAAGCAACATGGCGCGCCGCAAACTGACCGAGGCGGCGAACCACTTTGGCGGGGTGTTAGCGACAGCACGATGACAAGGACGCATTAAGCAAACTGGAGAAGCCCTCCTCGTCCCAGGGAGAAATCTCTGGAGCAGATCCGACCTATAACCGGCAACACCGGGAAATGGAAGGAAGGCGAGAGGGTGGCGGACGGGCCCGTAAGAGCGAGGAAGCGGCTGTAATGGCCGTGGAGCAAAGGGGCCCTGCTGTTGGGTAATGACTCTAACAAGAAGGAAGGCAAGGGTGAATGATAAAGACACCCATCAGTTTGCAGGACCTGAGAAGGAGTCTATACATCAAGGCCAAAGCTAAACCGACTTGGCGTTTCTGGGGACTGTACGTCCACGTTTGCAAGATGGAAACCCTTCACGAAGCCTATCAGATGGCTAGGAGTAATAACGGAGCTCCGGGAATCGATGGGGTGACGTTTGATGCCATTGAGGAAAGCGGAGTGGAGAGTTTTCTGAAACAGATCCGGGACGAACTGGTCCATGAGGCGTATCAACCCATGCGGGTGCGGAAAAAGGAAATTCCGAAAGACGGGGGCACCAAAGTCCGCGTTCTTTCCATTCCGGCCATTCGTGACCGTGTGGTCCAGGGGGCACTCAAACTCATTCTGGAGCCGATCTTTGAAGCTGAGTTTCAATCGGGGTCGTATGGATACCGACCGAAGCGGACAGCTCATGAAGCGGTGCTGCAAGTCGACAAGGCGATCATGGAAGGGAAGAAACGAATCATCGATGTTGACCTCCGAGCCTACTTCGACAGCGTTCAGCATTATCTGCTGCTCGAGAAGGTAGCGCGACGGGTACAGGACGCAAAGGTGATGAGACTACTCAACCGGATCCTGAAGTCGACGGGGAAGAAAGGAGTCCCGCAAGGCGGGGTGATTTCACCTGTCCTCAGTAATCTCTACCTCAACGAGGTAGACAGAATGCTGGAGAAGGCAAGAGCCACGACGCGGCGCGGAAAATACAGTCATGTGCAATACGCGCGGTTTGCGGATGACATGGTGATTTTGATTGACTCCCATCCACGAAATGACTGGCTGATGGAAGCGGTAGAAAAGCGGCTGCGAGAGGAACTAGCAAAACTACGAGTTGAGATCAACGAGGAAAAGAGTCGGATAGTCAATCTGGCAAAGGAAGGAAGTTTCGCATTCCTGGGATTTGAATATCGCCTTGTTCTGGGGCGTAACCGGAAATGGCGAGCGCAATTTGCGCCCAAGCTGAAGAAGCGGACGGCACTTTTTGCCAAGCTCAGGGAGATCTTCCAGAAACACATCAGCCAACCGGTGGGGAAGGTGATTGAGATGATCAATCCAATCCTACGGGGCTGGGTGAACTACTTCCGGATCGGACATTCGGGTCGATGTTTCGCGAAGATCCGCGACTGGGTAGAAAAGAAGATTCGACGTCATCTGATGCGGGCCAGATTACGCAAAGGCCAGGGCTGGAAACGGTGGAGTAGCGAGTGGATCTATCGAGCACTCGGACTATATAACGACTATAGACTGAGACGATCCCCACTCGCGAAAGCTGTTCCCGTCCCCGATGGCGTATAGGCCTTGACGGGAAGCCCACAGGAGAGCGTAGCGCGGGAAATCCGCCCTCTACGTTCGAAGTGGCGGGGTCTGGAAACCGGTTTACGGTATCGCTAGTGAGTCCACTCCCAGAGGAAACGGGGAGCCCCAGGTAGGCGAGACCTAAGGGACACGGCGCCAGGCCTCGACCCTACAAAAGATGCAATCCGGACGCCGACGTCTTTGTAATGCGCGGAAGGCAACATGGGCGGGAACGATAACGCGAGTTCCTGTTTCGGTCCGGCGTAGTCGAAGACCCCACAGCACGCCTAGATACTTCATGCACGAGAACCGGGAGACCTCGAAGGCACCTGCAGTCCTAAGGGCAGCAGGTCGGCGGGCGAAGGCTTAGGCCGCACGGCCCGCATGTACGTCTCCGAGGAGTCGGACTGCGGCATAGTACCGATGAATCATTCGAACAAAGACGGGTTCCCGTCGGCGGAGGATGAGGAGGGAAGGCTGCGGATCAAGGAGAACACTTTCCATTCGACACGTACCCGACACCGAGCGGGACTGCGCGTGTCCCACGGGTGGCGAGTGCGCGGACAAGCGCTTCGCTTGACCGTTACTCATCCGCGATAAGAGCCGCATGCGCTAATGAGCGCTCGTGCGGAATCTGTGCGGGGGGCGATCAGCGATGATCGTCCCTACCGCGACCTCAGAATCCCTCGGACCGGGAACTTGAGCGTAATCGCCTGGCAACATCAAAAATCATTCCCGTGCCAACACAATCTGCGCGGTTGGGACTAGAATCCTCGTAGCAAAAGAGGAAAGACATGCGTGCGATAACGTTGGCGTTTGCGCGCTCATTGCGGTCAGGGCCGTTGGGCAAGATTCTTCGCAAGTAGCCTGTTGTCAGGACGGAGGCGCGAAACCCAGTCCCTCTGCGCAGTGCGTGGTTGATCAGGATAGCCGCGACGTCGTGATTGGGTCAGAAAAGTATGGGGAGATGGTCGATGCTTGTGGCGGTAATGGCTGGATCTATCTGGAATCCATCCCCGGCCCCCGTGCCTCCCATTGGTCTGTCTTGGGTGTCTCGCAGGATGGTTTGATCGTGACATTTGAACTTCCGGAATTGGTAATGCCGGAAGCTGTTGCCCCGAATGATGCCGAGTTGAGCATTTTGTCTGCAACTCGTGGTCGGACGGCCTACGAGATGTACCGCTTCGACAGTCAGGCGAATCTGCTCGCTCACCATCCCGTGAATATCGACTTTCGGCCAATGCTGCGGAAGCCAGCCTGCAAATAGGCTCGTGATCCGGTTCGTAAAAACAATGTTGATCTTCGCCAGCCATCGCTTGCGAAACCGCATCATGAGGACGCCTGAGGCGGCGATGACGATAATTATGATGGCTCCCGCGATCATGGGGTCTTGGTAGTCAACTGCCGACCTGCGTCATCACAGCAGCGGCCTGCTGAACAGGCTGCTTCGCCGGAGCCAAAGCGATCAACGCCACACCTACGATGACCAGCGCAGGTATGTCGCCCAGCAGATGACCACGTTCGCTCGCATGCTGGAATGCCTGAACTGCCATGATCGCGGCGTGAACGAGGCTCGACCATGCCGTGAAGGCGATGAGACTGCGATTCTCAGACGGATTACGTGCTGCGAGCAGTAGGAAAATCCCCAACGTGGCATAGACCCCAAGGATCATCTGCTCGTATTCCGGCTGGTTCGGCTGCCACCGCCACCCGCTCGACCACAGAAACATCATCAGTGGGTAAACCGCAAATAAAAAAATCAATCCCACCAATACCAACACAATCTTTAGCGCCCGCTCTCGATTCATTGTGCCCTCCGGTCAAAACTGAAATCGTGAAAAGTGCCGAACACCCCCTGCCGCCGAAGACCATAGAAGGGGAATGTTAAGTGGACAGGAAACAAAGGTCAATCGCAACACACAAAGAAGATGGGCGGCTATTGCAGTCGGGTCGGAGGAGGCGCGCTTACGCGCTGGCCTCCGTCCGCCGCTCAAACTGCACGTGCAGGTTTCCCGCATGCAGCTTTCGCGAAGACTCAGCGACGCTGGGATGACAAAGGAGGAATTAAGTCGAACAACCGGACGAGCTCGTACTCGCCGTAAAGCCTGGGCAAAGGAAGCCGCGTCCAGCCTGCATTGCTCCAACGCTTATACCGGTGCGACCAAATCCGTCGCCGGATCCAGCCATCGAGCCGATGGAAGAGCTTGCGAACGTGGGCGCGTTTGTAATGCTCGCCCCAACCCCGCAAGAGTGGGTTAAGCCCCGCAATCAACTCCTTGGTTTGCAGAGGCAGGGTCCGTTTGGTTCGCAGCCGT
>JASHRE010000278.1 GCA_030037515.1 Candidatus Sulfotelmatobacter sp. | reverse complement strand
CGACCGCCTGGTTCACCGAGACATCGCTGGTCACATCCATTTCCAGGACGTCGAGATTCCAGCGTTTGGACCTCGCGAGGGACTTCAGCGCATTCGAGGCGGCTGCATTGTGCCCGAAGTGGCGCGCATCGCGGCCAATATCGTATGTCCACCCTGAGCAAGAGTCTCAGCCGCGTTTCGGCCAAAGCCCGTGCTCGCTCCCGTAATCAAAATGACTTTATCCATAAGCTGCTCCTTTGGCTTTCAGAATCTTGGATGTTAAAAGAGACCAGTCGGTCTCATAATGTTTTAAGGTCGAAGAATATTCGGTTGAATAGTTCACACCCAAAACAGGGCTGTGAGCTGCACAGTATGTCGAATGGGGAATCTGGTGTGAAAGACGGGAGAAGACAGAATACCGGGAGTCACCGTCCTGATGCCTGTTCTCCTCGCAGCAACATGCAGGTAGATGACGCCTTTGCTATCAAGCGGTTCTGCTCGTCGGTGATAGTGCATTCCACGTAGCCGACGGTGCGGCCGCGCTGGAGAACCACTCCTTCTGCTTTGAGTTGCGCCTGCCGGACAGGACGGAAGAAGTTAATCTTAAGCTCGACAGTTGTGAAAGATTCGTCGGCAGCCAGCGTGCTTGCAAACGCAATCCCCATGGCAGCATCCGCTATGTCGCAAAGAATCCCACCATGAAGGGTGCCCATTGGATTCGCATGCTGCGGCCCCGCGGAGAGGTTGACAATGGCCCGTCCGTCGGCAATCTCCTTTACTTCGAATCCCACCAGACGCGCGACCGGAACATCGTTATTCTTCGCCCGTTCCCGAAAGTCGTTCTTCACAGTGGCTTCTGGGCTGCTCATGACTTGGCTCCGGATTTTGATCTATGCGCACGAACCTTCGCTTCCAGGTACTCCTCCAAATGACGGCAGGCAAGAGCAAGCGGGCCGGCTTTGCGTTCCAACCGGCTCACCATCAAGCCCCCTTCGAGCGTTGTGATGATGAGTGTCGCTAATTGTGCAGGATCAATGTCAGAACGAATTTCTCCTTTTTGTTGCCCCTGCTCCACGATCGAGCGCAAACGATCCAGCCACGAATGGAGAGCATGTCGAGCCTTGTTGCGAAGCTGCGGGTTCCCATCATCAGATTCGATCGCAGTGTTCAAAAGGGGGCACCCGCCAGGAACTAGCCCGATCCGTCTTTCCCTGAAGTTCCACAGGAATTGACGCAAACGGTCGACCGTATTCGGAACGTCGTCGATTCCTGCGAAACGTGTATCCGTCGCAAGCTTCCAAGCGTGATCGAAGGCTTCACCGGCCAATTCCTGTTTGCTGTCGAAATGACGATAGATTCCACCCTTTTCGAGCCCGGTGGCCTCCATGAGATCGGAGAGGGCGGTGCCCTCATATCCCTTTTTGTTGAAGAGTGGCGCAGCCTTGTGAATGATTGCTTGACGTGTTTGTTCGCCTTTACGCACCGGATAACGGCTCCCAGGGGGGTTGGATGAGACCGGACGGTCTCAGGTCACATTTTAAAACCCTCACTGAGAATCCCTGCTGACCGCCAAGCGGAAGTTGCCTGCGTCGCCAGAGTCGTCCATGAGTTCCTTTCGATCCCGCCGTTGCAGGATGATTTCTGGAGATGATCAGAAGCTGCGAATGTGAGAACCGAAGGTGATGCAGTTGCCAAGGAGAAGGCGGCCGGGGTACTAATCGCTTTTACCGAAGCAGCTGTTCCGTGGAAGAGCCGCGGATTTCAAGCAGTTCATTCCACGAAACTGGTCCTTCGTCTCCCGCGGCATAGTTTGGAAAGTCCGACGGCGCCAGTTGTGCCCACGCTTCTTCAATGGGAGTAATGATGCGCCACTCGGCCTCTACCTCATCTCGGCGGGTAAATAGCGTTGCATCGCCACGCATCGAGTCGAGCAGCAGCGTTTCGTAGGCCACCGGTCCTTTTGACCCAAAGCTCGTTTGGTAACAGAAGTTGGCCTGAACAGTCACTGTCCGTAACTGGGTTCCCGGTCGCTTCGCATCGAACGCGATCTCGATTCCCTCGTCCGGCTGAATTCTGATCGTGATGACATTCGGAGCAATACGGGACGACGTGCCGGCAAACAATGCCTGCGGCGTCGGTTTGAGATGAACGCGGATCTCCGTCAGGTTTCGCGCTAGACGCTTTCCCGTCTGGATGTAGAAAGGAACTCCCGCCCAACGCCAGTTCTCAATCTGGAACTTTACCGCCGCGTAAGTTTCAGTTGCGGAAATAGGATTCACGCCTGGTTCCTGCCGATACCCGGGCACCCGCTTCCCGTCAATTATGCCGGGACCATACTGCCCTCGAATGGTGAAGCGTGCTACATCTTCGACACTTATCGGGCGAATGGATCGCAACACCTGCACCTTCTGTTCGCGCACAGAATCGGCATCAAAGGCGACCGGTGGCTCCATCGCAGTCAGCGCCAGCAACTGAAGCAGATGGTTCGCTACCATATCGCGCAGGGCGCCCGTCTCTTCGTAGAACGCCGCGCGGTTTTCCACCCCCACCGTTTCGGCCGCGGTGATCTCAACGTAGTCAATGTAGTTTCTGTTCCACACCGGTTCGAACAGCGAATTGCTGAAGCGGAAGACGAGGATGTTCTGCACCGTTTCTTTGCCAAGATAGTGATCGATCCGGTACACGGCTTTCTCATCGAATACTTCGCGTACGACTTCATTCAGGCCTTTTGCCGAATCTAGGTCCCTTCCAAAGGGTTTTTCCAAAACGATTCGCGCCCACCCATGATCGCGACGGTTCAATCCAACTGCTCCCAACCCTTCAATGATAGGTGCAGCAACTGAAGCCGGCGTCGATACATAGAACAAATGGTTCGGGCTTGAACCGTTCTTCTCCATCCCCTCCAGGCGGCCCCGCAATTGCTGATAGAACTTCCGATCGTTGATGTCGCCAACCATGTAGTGCAGCCGGCGTTCAAAGTCTGTCCATCCCGACTCGCTGAAGTCGCGTGTGTCTTTCGACTGGGCCGCTGCCTCCCCTGTCTTTTTGCGGAACTCCTCAGAACTCATTGGCGTGCGGCCGATCCCGAGAACTTCGAACTCCGGGTTCACGCAGCCTACACATGCCAGGTTGTAGAGGCCCGGGATCAGCTTGCGCTTCGTCAGATCGCCCGAGGCTCCAAAGATAACCAAGACACAGGAATCTCCGGTTGGCAGTGGTTCTTGCGAAAACTTCTCGAGGGGACTGGCTTGGATAATGGCTGACATAATCTTTTACCTATAGATGTTCTCGATGTAGGTTTCGGATGATCACCGGGAGACTCGGCTAAAGGGACTTTTCTGTTCGAACTGTAAGGTGCTCCCTTCGAGAATGGCCGGTGCTACAGATAATCTCGCTAGTATTGTCGTATCCCACAGGTTTTCGTAGATTTCGGAAAACATCGTTTCGCTATCGATGCGGTCGTGAAAACCAGCCTGCCGTACCGCATGAAGAGCGAAGCGGCCTGCCACCGCTGTGTCGGACGGGCGGTTGGAGCCGAGACGTTCCGCGTTTGCCGACCATTCGCCAAGTGACCGCAGACTCCCAGTCGTGCGAATTGAGCCGCTAGCTCCTGAGTTGAAGGCCGAAGACCAGCGGCAATGCTACATCATCAGTGCGCGGTCATGAGCACTCTCACATTCACGAACTCGTTCGGAAACAGAGCGCCATCCTTGTTGTCAAAGGTCGCTTTGATCTTCACCGCGCCGGTGTCCTGATCAATCTGATTGTCGACCGCCGTGACTCGTCCGGTAGCGAGCTTCGTTGTGTAGTCGCGGCTCCAGGCCTCCACCGAGAGCACGGTCCCCTTATTCAGTCGAGCCAGCACCTGAGGCAGTCTATCCTCAGGCAGGCTGAGAATAACGGCGATGGGCTTGATCTGGTTGATTGTCACGATGCCGGCAGCATCGCTGGCATGAACCATGTTGCCGGGGTCTACCCGGCGCAAACCTACGACTCCGGTTATCGGCGCGGTCACAGTCGCGTAGCTGACCATGAGCTTCACAGCCTCAAGCCTAGCCTGGTCGGATTTGACGTTGCCTTCGGATTGCGCCAGAGCCGCTTCCTGCTCTTTCCCTCCGCGGCTCGGAGCAACCCTGAGCCAGGCAAGTTGCGCCTCGTCTTTTGCAAGCTGGCTCTCCGCTTCTGCGAGCTGCACGTCGAAATTATGAGAGTCGATCGAAGCCAGCACCTGGCCGGCCTGGACGGTGTCTCCTTCTTTGAAGCTGACCGAGGTCAGTAGGCCGTCGATGCGGGGCCGCACCACCACACTCGTGGCACTGACTGTACCCAGCGTGGCTAAATAATCCGCCGGCTGTTCAGGCGCTACCACCGCAGGCGGCTGCAGCTCGATGCCGACCGGCACTGCCGGATGTGATTGAGCCCGAATGGAGGGCACCCCGATAATGCCTACCACTACGGGTATGACCAAAGCGATGATTGCGGCGGCGATCAGGGCCGCCTTCCTAGCCAGGTTCAGATCGGACGAGAGGCGTTCAGCTAAAATCGTCTGGATCCGCTTCTTCAGGTCCGAGCCTGCGATGCCCGCCACGCAGGTCAGCGGTGAATTCATATAAAACTTGCAAACGTTGAGGATTGCATCCGCATATTCGTGCGGCTCGCTGCCTAGCTCGACCACGGACTCGTCGCACGCACGCTCGCGTTCTCCCAGCAGTCTGTTGCCAATCCACCAGACCAACGGATAGAACCAGAAGATGGTTTCGACGACCATATGGGTCGCAGCCGTCAGGTTATCGCCCCGCTGAACGTGGCTCATTTCGTGCACAAGCACAGCTTGCAGATGGGAGGGGGATAGATTTTTCAGCAGGCTTTCAGGCAGGAGCAGCACTGGCCGGAAGAATCCAACCACGCCCGGTTCGAGCAACCCAGGGGCCGAGAGAACATGAAGCGGAAACTCGATGGCAACCGGCTCGCTCTCGCGTATCGCTCGCCGAATGCGTAACCATCCCCGAAGACGTATGAGCAAGACACCCAGCGCACCACCTGCCCAGGCGGCGATAACTGTGAGCGTAATCCAGTCAGTGGAATGGGACGCCACCGTCGCGGGCATTGCGTACGTAAAGGAACCAATCGAAAACGGCTGCGCGATTCGGGTCACTGCCCGAGAAACGGTCGCCTCGGGTATCGCTGTGGCGAAATGGCGGACCGTCAATACCTGCCACATGCGATTGCCCAGACTCATCAGAAGCGCGAACGGCAGGAGAAACTTGAACGAGGCAGCGAACCAGAGCCAATAACGCACCGCGGCTCGATTCTTCCGGAACGCAAGCGCAAGCAGTCCCGCTCCAATGGCGAATAGCGTCGACTGCCAGAGGTGGTTTGCGCACGCATTGATCATTTGGATTTCTCCTTCCTGTCCGATTTGCGCCGGTCGGCGTTCTGAATCATCTTTTCCAGTTCGCGAACATCCTCGAGCGTCAGTTTTCCTGCCTCTGCTAGTTGCGCCATCATGGGTTGCGCTCGCCCGCCGAAGAAGCTGAGAATCTCATCCAGCAGCCGGTGGCGCGCCACATCCCGCTCGAGAATCGGCTCGAAGATATGAGCATTGCTGATCTTGCGCACGCGCCGCAACGCTCGCTTCGCTTCCAGGCGGTACACGGTGGTCTGGATGGTGGTATAGGCGGGACGCGGCTCCGGGAAGAACTCCTGAATCTCGCGAATCGATGCTCTCCCATGAGTCCATAAAGCTTCTAGCACTTGCAACTCAAGTTTCGTAAGTCTTGGCAGGTTCATGTGTTCTACTACGTCATGTTTAAATCTACTACACCATAGTAGATAATGAAAGAAAAATATTTTTGGGACGATCTGCAACCTCAGCTCGGAACGTGAACCACGAGGTCGAGCTGGGAAGGAATGGGCGTACCACCGCGACTCGCCGGTTTGTACTTGAATCCCAGGATCGCTGTGAGTAGCCTGTGCGCAACAGATGGAACGACACTTCCCGTAACGATTTTCGCTTGTACCACGCTGCCATCGACGTCGATGGTAATTTCTACGATGACAAACTGCTCGAACTGAGACGGAAATTCAGCGGCAGAAATAGTCGGCAGATCGCCCGACACCCGTGCGGGTAATTCATAGGCGCCAAGCGAGAAGCCATAGGGTTGCATGAGATCGCGGACCATAGCAGCGGACGCTTTTCGGGCGCGCTCCAGAACTGTCTTCGAGGCCTTTCCCTCCGTGGTCCCGATCGGCACGAACTCCATCCGCGGGGTGCGGTGCACGCGAGGAAAACCTAGATGTCGAGAACTGCCTTTCGCGGTTGCGGGACTAAAGCTCAGGTGAGGCGACCGCGAAATACCCGAAATATTTATCACTATGTACTTCTGCTCGACAACGCGGCTTCTTGGCATTTGCACGAGCACAACGATCCCCGCCAATACCACCAGATGCGCCACAACGGACAAGACGGCGACGGCCCGGCTCGGGACTGGATCGGTCGAAACGAATACTTGGCGATCGAGCACCCCGCTTTGACCTTTCATTCCATCGCATTCCGAGACTCAATCATGGTTCTGATCGAGCTTCAACAGGCCCATACCCAACGAGGGCAGGCTGAGCTGTTCCTTTGCTTACACCCGTTTCGCGCGTGATCTGTGCCCAGGAGTGCCCATGCCTACGCAGTCCGGCGATTGTCCCGCGGTCGACCTCGACTCGCGGACGTCCCAGGCGCTTCCCTTTCGCCCGCGCGTTCCGCAGTCCGGCTTTCACGCGCCTGGATCAACGCTCTTTCGAACTCGACGATGGCGCCGATAATCTGAAACATCAGCCGGCCGGAAGGCGTACTCAGGTCGAGATTGTCTCGCAGGCTGACGAAGGCGACGCCCACGGCGGCAAGATCAGCCAGCGCGTTAACGAGGTGCTTCAGCGAACGCCCAAAGCGATCGATCTTCCAAACCAACACAGCATCTAACTTCCGCTGATGCGCGTCGGCCATCAGGCGATTGAGAGTGGGGCGAGATTCTTTCGCCCCGCTGATGCCGTGGTCGACGTATTCGCTTACGATCTGAAATCCACTCAGTCGTGCGAATGGCTCTTAAGGCTAACCGATTTCGGTGTGATTTCGTTATCCGTAACTGCTTTAGAATCTGGCGGAGAGAGTGGGACTCGATTTTCGCCACTTAGCACAAATCGTAGTAACGACTAGACACAAGCGATAATACCCTGTGTTTATGCGGGTTTCAAGCACTTTCTCAACTTCGGGTCCGTTGCCTCCCGCGACCTCCAAAGACCTCTATTGACCACAAAAACGGTATCACTGGTATCACTCTCGAGTGTGGAAAACATCACGCCTGAATCCTTGAAAATATCTTTTTCGCATTTTGAAAAAATGTTCAAGGGGTACTCGAAGAATGGCGGAGAGACTTCCTCCTTTGGACCTCCCATGGTCCTCGCGCGCGAGGTGGAGAGACTGCAGTCTCTCCGCTATAGTGTCGGTATCATTTCGGTATCAGTACAGACTCTCGCGTGGCCGAGTCTCCCCCCAGTCGGTCGATTTCAGGTATCGCTGACCACTGATTGCTCTGGTTCCTGATCTGTAAACGCGGAATTAGGCTAGGGCAAGTTTTCCGCGTGACCGTGAACCGAAACATCGAAATGGGCTGCGAATGGGCCTTCGACACAATAACCCGCGCTCGTGATAGTAGATCTTCGAGAGGGCCATTCGATTGAATTCGATCTGAGTCGCATCAATGCTAGCCTGAAATAGCACGATAGCGCTGAAAGCGATCTCTCGGAAGGGGATGAATAGGGGTTCCATAAGGGGTGGGCACGGTACCCATCCTTGTGCAGCGAAATCGAGGCAGGCAGGTGGTGTGTACGAGATATCACGAGGAGCGCCGTCGCGAACGATGACAATAAATAACGATGACAATAAATTAAGACCGACAGGACCAACGGCAACAACGACGGCGACAGCGGCAACAACACCGGCACCAGCATGAGTATCATGACGATGATGATCAGCAGCAAGATCACGCGTGCTAAGGAACCAGCATATCGGCCAGACATCAGGCCCAGATGAGGCCTTGATCTGGCAAGCCTTCGATGGAGCGTATAAAGAGGAGGCAGGTAGCGGAGCAGTCGCCAACGCCGCAGAAGAAACTAGAAACCACTCGACACAATAAACTAAATATGATACAACACAATAAACTAGTAATAACAATACGCAATAAACTAGTATACGCACGACACCAAAAACTAGTTTGAGTGCAGGTATGGCGTCCCCCTCGGAAAAGCTGGCCGAATCTCTGGAGATCCTGCATGGCCTGCAGAACGCCAACGGCGCTGCCGCCATTAGGGCGAAGGACATGACGCGAGTCCACAGGGAGCGCCTTCTTGCCAATGGCTTCCTGCAGGAAGTCATCAAGGGCTGGTACATTCCGAGCCGGCCCGATGAAAAGACGGGCGAGAGCACGGCCTGGTACGCGTCGTTCTGGCGCTTTGCAGCCATGTATCTGCAAACCCGGTTCGGAAAGAGCTGGTGCCTGTCTCCGGAACAGTCTCTGTCTCTGCACGGCGGGAACTGGACCGTGCCGCGACAACTTGCCGTCCGCTCGCCTAGAGGCAGGAACAACGTCACCAATCTGCCGCACGGCACGTCGCTGCTCGATCTCAAGGCCTCCCTGCCGGCGCCAGCGGACCGCGAGGAAAGGGACGGGCTTCGCATATATTCGCTCGAAGCGGCGCTGATTGATTGCTCGCCGCAGTATTTCGCAAGCCACGCGACGGATGCACGCGCGTCCTTGGCCATTATCCGCGATGGCTCTCGACTACTCGCAAGATTGCTGGAAGGCGGCCACAGCACGATTGCCGGGCGCCTTGCCGGCGCCTTTCGAAACGGCGGTCGCGAACGCATCGCGGACGACATCGTAAAGACCATGTCGGCGGCGGGATATACGGTCCGCGAGACCGATCCCTTCAACGATCGTCCCGCGCTCGCACTGCCTACACGCGAAGCATCTCCTTACGTAAATCGCATCCGACTACTCTGGCAGAAGATGCGCGAGCCTGTAATCGAGCAATTCCCGAAAGCGCCGGGTCTCCCTCGGAATCTGCGCGCATTCTTAAAGGGTGTCAAGGAAGCATATGTGACGGACGCCTACCACTCGTTATCCATCGAGGGTTATCGCGTCACGCCAGAACTCATCGAGCGTGTCCGTAGCGGTTCATGGAATCCGGAAGCGAATGAGAAGGACCGTGAACAGACGAACGCCATGGCGGCGCGCGGTTACTGGCAGGCGTTTCAGGTCGTCGAAAAGAGTATCGAGCGTGTCCTGAAGGGCGAAAATCCCGGTGCGGTTGCAGACGAAGATCATCGTGCATGGTATCGGGAGATGTTTGCGCCGAGCGTCACTGCCGGGATCCTCAAACCTGTCGACCTCGCGGGATACCGCAACGGGCAAGTCTATATCCGGCAATCCATGCACGTGCCTCTGAACCGCGACGCGGTAAGGGATGCGATGCCTGCGTTCTTCGATCTGCTGACCGAAGAAACCGACCCTGCTGTCCGAGTAGTTCTCGGGCACTTCATTTTCGTTTACATCCACCCGTACATGGACGGCAACGGGCGCATGGCGCGATTCCTGATGAATACCATGATGGCCGCGGGCGGATATCCATGGACGGTCATACCGCTACCGGAGCGAAAGGTCTACATGGCTTCTCTCGAGAAAGCCAGCGTTGGCGAGGACATCGGGCCGTTTGTGAATTTTCTGGCAACTCTCGTCGAGAAGCGTCTTGCAGGCGAGCCGCTGCCGGAGGTACCGAAGAGCACGAAGGTCGTCAGCCATGAATGAGCTCATCCATAGCTAATACCATCTCTGGCCTAATTCTCTTGGATTCGATCGTCGGCTTCGAGCGCCGGATCCCCAGCTAAAGCTCCTCCACCGACGAGCGCCGAAACCTTTCTTATCCAACTCTGGGCAAGGGACATGCGCTTGATGAATGCGTTCAACTCCTTATCGGTCCTCGCGTAGTCTCTGGCATGGGCAACGGCGTTTCGCAGATCTTCAATATCCTTGAGTTCTTGCACCGCCGATGCGCTTAACCTGAGAATCGCCTGGAGAGCGGCTCTCTTATCGCTACTCGATGCGTGACCAAGGTTTTCCGAAGCTTGCTGAGCATTCGACAC
>JASHRE010000277.1 GCA_030037515.1 Candidatus Sulfotelmatobacter sp. | reverse complement strand
GCTGCTGATCAAGACCAACTGCATCGATAACGCCAAAAAAATCTGGTGGGACATCCGGCCGCATCCGTTCTTCAACACCATCGAATTTCGCGTGTGCGATATTCCCATGCGCGCCGATGAAACCATCGCGATCGCAGCCCTGATTCAGGCTACCGTGGCGAAATTGTACAAGCTCTATACGGCGAATCAGGGATTCCGCCTCTATCGCCGTGCCTTGATCATGGAAAACAAGTGGCGCGCAGCGCGCTATGGGCTCGATGGCAAGCTCATCGATTTCGGCAAGCAAAAGGAAGTTCCGGCGCGCGACCTGGTGCACGAATATCTCGATTTCGTCGAGGATGTGGTCGATGAGCTCGATTCGCGGGCAGAGTTGAATTACATCCATACGATGCTGGAAACCGGCAGCGGGGCGGACCGCCAATTGCGGGTGTTTCGGGAAACCGGTGATCTGAAAAAAGTTGTCGATTACATCATGGAGGAGACTGAAGCGGGGCTGGCCGAGAAGGAAGTGTCAGTCGCCGCGAAATAGTTACAGGATGACCATTCCCGTCGAGAAGTCCAAAGTCCCCATATCTCGCAAAGACGGCGAAACATGGGGCATCCCCAGCAAATCTCACTTGAACCTCAAGCAACTTGCTTTCCATCCCGAGTACACGCCCGGCGCTTACAACGCCGTGAATGTTTGCCTGCGCATCCAGCCCGAGGAGCGGGTTTGCGTCATCACCGATCGCGCCACGGCCGACATCGCGGCCTCCATCATCCACGAACTTGAAAAGATCGGCGCGCCCTATCATGCCTGGATCCTTGAAGATCTCGCGCCCCGCCCGCTCAAAGATTTGCCGCAAGAAATTTCGGAAGATCTCGAACACAGCCAGGTCTCGATCTTCGCTGTCCAGGCGCAGACCAACGAATTGCGCTCGCGCATTCAGATGACCGACGTGGTCAACCGGCGCCGCATTCGCCACGCGCACATGGTCAACATCAATCGCCAGATCATGCTGGAAGGCATGCGCGCCGATTTCAACCGCGTCGACCGGCTCAGCCAGAAAGTGGTCGAGATGGTGCGCAAAGCTTCGAAAATTCGTGCCACGACGGCGGCCGGAACGGATCTCACCGCTGATTTGAATCCGAATTACAAGTGGCTGAAGACCAGCGGAATCATTTCTCCGGAAAAGTGGGGCAACCTGCCCGGAGGCGAAATCTTCACGACCCCTGGCGAGGTGAACGGAACGTTCGTGATTGACGGCGTGGTCGGAGATTATCTGTGCGCCAAGTTCGGCGATCTCCAGGCCAATCCGCTCACGATTCGGATGAAAGGGAACCGCCTGACCGCGGCGCATTCAGCCAATCGTGAACTCGAGAACGACTTCTGGCGCTACACACACACCGACGAAAACAGTGATCGTGTCGGCGAATTCGCCATCGGAACGAACATCGATCTGGGCAACGTGATCGGCCAGATTCTGCAGGATGAGAAATATCCTGGCGTGCACATTGCCTTCGGCAACCCTTACGGCGCGCACACCGGTGCCGACTGGGATTCGACCACTCACATCGACGTGGTGGGACGCAAATTCAACATCTGGGTCGATGACGAGCTGATCATGCGAGAAGGAAAATTCCTGATCGAGGTGTAGACGGAAATATTCTGGCCGGCAAAGACCGACGGATAACAGACACCGCGAAATGGACGCCCATCGCCACTTCTTACCAATACGTGCGACCCATGTTTGACCTGCAGCGGCGCGAAGCGAGATCGAGATTGCCTGGATATTTCTCGCCCGCTCCCATTGGGACGGACTTTACAACGGCGAGATGAAGCAGTTGATGGTGCGACACGCCTCCGGCTTTGTAGACAGCGCGGTATTCGGGGGAGGAGTGCGCAATTTCCGCTCCCAGCGGGCGCGGGGGCGTCGTGTTTCAGATCGCTCGCGATGCTTTTGAGCAAACCCAACGCTGGCATGGCATGACAAACTCATCTGTTCCGCGATAGAGTGCGAGGGCGGGACGCCCGCGCTTCGAATGATTTCCGCCCTACGCAGACAGTTCAACCATGGCTTCACGCCCGCGAAATACCTGACGTTTCTGCGCCGCATCGACGACCTTTGCGGAACGCATGTGCAATTTCGTCTCTGCGAAACGCCATGCTTCTTTCCCAAAGAACTCATCGACCGCATAACCCGTGACGGCAAGGAACTGATTCGGCAACTGGTCCACAATGCCGAATATCGCCAAAAATCGGATGAAGCCGTCCCGGCCGCATTCAAGGTTCCGAACGAGGCTCCGCGTCCGATGTTTGTGCAGGTGGATTTCGGGCTCGTTCGTGAGGCTGATGGTGAGCTCCGTCCCAAGCTAGTCGAACTGCAGGCCTTCCCTTCCCTCTATGCCTACCAGGGCTATCTGGCGCAGGCATATCTCGAGGTCTACGGGCTTCAGAATTGGGCGTCGGACCTCGGATCGCAGACCTCAGCCAACAGCACAACAGACCTGAAATACTTTCTCAGCGGCCTCGACACGAATT
This sequence comes from Candidatus Sulfotelmatobacter sp., assembly GCA_030037515.1. Classification (GTDB taxonomy): domain Bacteria; phylum Acidobacteriota; class Terriglobia; order Terriglobales; family Acidobacteriaceae; genus Sulfotelmatobacter. The sequence goes on along the minus strand of JASHRE010000277.1, from coordinate 10,858 downwards.
CCTATCGTGAGCTTCTGCGGCGGGCGATCGTCGCCGTGCATGATCCCGAGAACGTCGTTTTGATGGAAATTCATCCCCAGCAGCAGAAAACGCTGCCCGACTTTCTGCTGACCGAAAAAATGTTGGGCGTGCGAGCAATTGATATTGTCGACATAAAGAAAGAAGGCTCGCGGCTGTTTTACGAACACGAGGGAAGACGCATCCCGATAAAACGCATCTACAATCGCACCATCGTCGACGAACTTCAGCGCAAGAATGTCAAGCCCGCATTCGATTGGCGCGATGATCTTGACGTCGAGTGGGCCGGCCATCCCAACTGGTATTTCCGCATCAGCAAGTTCTCCATCCCGTATCTTGAGCACGAATCGGTGCCGAAAACCTGGTTTCTCGACCGCCTCGATGAGATTCCCCCTGACCTGGAAAACTACGCTCTCAAGCCCCTTTATTCTTTCGCCGGTCTTGGCGTACTAATCGCGCCGAAGAAACAGGACATCGCCGCCATTCCGGCGGACAAGCGTCCTTATTACATTCTGCAAGAGCGAATGCACTTCGAGCCCGTGATCGAAACGCCTTTCGGCGGAACAAAAGCGGAGGTACGTGTGATGTACATCTGGCTCGAAGAACTCATGCCCGTGCTCACCATCATCCGCATGGGCCGCGGTCTCATGATGGGCGTTGATCACAACAAGAACATGGAATGGGTCGGAGCATCGGCGGGATTGTTCGCGAACGCAAGCTGATCTGCCGGGGAGGTGCAAACATCAGAGCACAATTCCCTTCCCAGCGCGTTCTGACGGAATTTTGCAGCGCGACGCTGGGGTCAAAGCTCTGGAACGCAGAAATCGCGGAGGGACCCCTGAGGTCGTTGAAAAACCTCACGCACCTACCTGCCCTACGGTTCAGCCATAAGTCTTCACGATCTTGTTTCGAGTTCCTTCCCGTTCGGGCGTTTCAGGTACCGAGGGAGATCAAAATCTTCCCGTACGCGGCTTGCAACGGCGCAAGTACTCGGGAGGTCGAGTCCACGGCATCTCTCTGGTGCCAGGATGCCGGAAGTGAAATTGCTCATGACCCATCCAGGAGTGGGGCCGATTACGGCGATGGCTTTCGTTTTGGTCATCGGCACGCCGGAACGTTTTGCTTGCGGCAAGCAAGTGGCTAGTTATCTGGGATGGATTCCTTGCGAGGCCTCCAGCGCCGAACGCTGGCGACTGGGTCACATCTGGAAACAAGGCAATAAGCTGCTGCGCTTCTTACTCGGGCAGTCGGCGCAAAGCGTGGCTCGTTGCCAGGAACAGTGGCATCGACAATATGCGCATCTGAGCCTGCGACGCAACCAACTCATCGCCAAAGTGGCGATGGCCCGAAAATTGGCGGTGCGGCTGCGATAGACCTGAGTGAACGAACAGGCAAAAGGTTAGTGGCGGAGAACTTCCCGTGGCACTGTTAGAGTTAACGGAGATTCGCTCGTCCTTTCCTGATTCTGCCGAAGTCATCGCTGTTACTAGTGACAGTTTCCGCCTCGAAATCTTCCATCCAACCTTTTTGGGGTGATTGACGCCGCCGCCTAGGCCAAATGCAAAAAGGGGGACCAGCATGAACGGCCAAGTCTTATCACTTTGGAATGAAGGACGCTCGAAGGAACGTATTACGGACTTCGTGAAAGCCGTCACGATGAAGGGGCAATCATTTGTTCCGGTTGAGGAGCGGATCGCGGTTTTTGACAACGACGGTACGCTTTGGTGTGAGAAACCAATGCCCATTGAACTAGGTTTCATCCTAGAGAGGCTGACAAAGATGGCGGCAAAGAACCCGTCGTTGCAGGCAAAGCAACCCTGGAAATCTGCTTGTTCGAAGGATTACGCCTGGCTTGGCGGTGCAGTCACGAAGCACTACCACGGAGACGACGAAGATTTGAAGGTGCTCATTGGTGGCATTCTTCGAGCGTTCAAAGGAATGACGACCGAAGAGTACGAAGCTGAATCGGGTTTGTTTCTGCACAACGGCAAACATCCGACCTTGGGTTGTGGGCTTTGCGAATCCAGTTACGCACCAATGGTTCAGCTACTGCGGTATTTGGGGATGAATGGTTTTGCGGTCTTCATCGCGTCAGGCGGTGACCGCGACTTTATGCGGACGATCAGTCAAGAGATTTACGGCGTCCCTCCCGAGCGTGTGATCGGTAGCTCGAATGCGTTACGCTACGAAGCGGGAGGCGACGGAGGCCACATTGTTTATCAGGCGCAACCTGACATATTCGATGACGGTCCTGCTAAACCAGTGCGCATTTGGAGTCGAATCGGGCAGCGACCAATCCTGGCTGTGGGCAACTCCAACGGTGACATTCCGATGCTTGAGTTTGCCAGCGGGTCGTCTCGACCGTCGCTTCGTATTGTGGTGCTGCATGACGACAAAGATCGTGAGTTCGACTACACCGCGGGAGCCGAACGATCGCTCGAACTTGCCCAGAGCCAGCGATGGACAGTCGTCAGCATTAAGAACGACTGGAAATCAGTTTTCGCGCCAGCGGCAGAGCAAAGTAGTGTGCCAGCTGTGGCCTAAGTGCCTGCGGCGGTCGCGGTGGCGCGCAAGTTAGACCGTTATCAGTGCCCACTGCGTCGGCTATGGGTCAGCGGAGGAGAGGCTTAGGAACCGTTGCGCAACCAGCGAGCGGTCGAGTCAGCCGCAGCGGCCTAGTCTTAGTTTAGAACCGGAGACAAAACGCGCACGCGACCACAGCCCCGGTTTGAGCAGCGCTGCGTCGCTTTTCATGCGCTCCACGACAGTTTCCTGTGACGCCGAACAGTCACCTGCGTAGCCCGGATTGAAATGTCGCCCAGAACTGTTTTCAAACCATGCCGATACGTGGGGTTTGCTGGGCATTTGCTGTCCCACGCTCGCGGACCTAGACACGCCCATTGCCGACACATGCGTAACATGCACTTGTTCTCCCGCTGGATAAGTGCGATCGTCAGTGTTGACGGTGAATGAAACACCATTAGGGACGAATGTTTCTTGTTGGCCACAGCTACCGTGGCGAGGAGCAACAAAAAGCCGCTTGGCAAAAGCCGACACAGTTTTTGGACACCACGGACCATTCCCAAGGCTATTTCGAGTCCACTGTTCTTCTCGCTTTAATTGACGAAATCAGATGGTGTTTTTACTTCGCCTTTCCATGCGGGTCAATGCCGTCTACTCATTTCTTCCACGTCGCGCTGACAAGCAAGTCCAACCGGTCCTGCCGTCCCTTGACCCCATTTGCGTAACGCCGCTCCGCGCGGTGCTGACGGATTCTTTACTGCTAAAATGGTTCCAGGCCGCTTTCTCGCTTGGGGCAAATAGTCGTGCACAATATCGCGCTAATTCGTCAAATCTGTGGGAGGATTGGCCGAGAAACGGATGAAGGCAGAATCGAGCAGCTGCTTCTGCTATTGAATGCCGTTATTCTGAACGATCTTGAGCAAGTTCACATGTGGAGGGAATACATCCGTCGCAAATACGCAATTACTTTTGAGGCAGGCGACGCTAACGACATGTCAGAAGGGAGAGAGTCATGACTAGCGAACAGCGCCGTCGCATAGAATCCCTTTGCCGTCAAATTGAAGTCGTACAAGATCAAAATATCTTTATGCAGTTGGTATGCGAGTTGCACGAACTGATAGAGCAGTGGCTTTCCGAGGTGCGCCATCCGGCAGAGACAAAATCCAAGGTCAATGGCAATGGTCGAAATGTCCACAAGCCAACCACGGACACTGGCAATTATGAAAGGATTGTCGATGCGGCGGTTGCCCTCATGCGCGCTGACTACGCGAGTTTGCAAAAGCTGTATCCAGAGCGGGGAACAGGCGGAGAACTGCGGCTCCTAGCATTCCGGGGATTCAATCCCCGAGCCGCGGCATTTTGGGAATGGGTGCGCGCGGACTCTAAAAGTACCTGCGGAATGGCGCTACGCCGTCATCAGCGAGTGGTCGCTCCAGACATCGCCACCTGTGAGTTCATGGCTGATTCGGAAGACCAACGGGTGTTTCTACAGAACGGCATCCAAGCTGGTCAAAGCACGCCCCTGATCTCCCGCAGCGGAAAGGTCGTCGGGATGATCTCCACTCATTGGCGCACGCCCCATCAACCCTCCCAAGAGGATTTACGTTTGTTCGACATTTTGGCGAGGGAAGCCGCTTTACTCATTTCTTCCACGTCGCGCTGACAAACCGGTCCAACCGTTCCTTAACCCATTTTGAATAACGCCTTTCCGTGGTCTTGATCGATTCGTGTCCCAGCAGTTTGGAGACTTCCTCCACAGCTACCCCTTTCGGGCGGGCCCACGGGAAGATGAGATCGCGGTAAGGGACGCCGGTTTGCCCGGTGCCCCGCCCCAGACCCGGAAGAGCGCACATAGAAGCGCATCCGGTTCTTCTCTCAGATGAGTGTCGGCCAAACTGATTGCCTGTTCCGTACACTCGCCCACCCGTGGAACGGCAGTTTGTGAGTTTGTGTTTCTCACAATTCGGGCGAAGGATCTGTCGGACAGATTGTTGAGATTGACCGGATTGCCGCGATTCGGAAAGACCCATCCTGATTGAAGTATCTGATTGGTTTCCCACCACCATGCTCTGGGAACTGGGGTCAATTTGTCTTTGAAGGGAACGATGGTGGGACGCCCGGTCTTTGTCGATGCTTTTTCCTGGCCGTAAACAAAGGCCTTGCGGACGTGATCGTTGCCTTGTTGAGGCCAACCGCTTTGCCATTGCAGAGCCGCGATTTTCACTCGGTCTCAATCCAGACCAGATGCCGACTGCAAGAGCGGCCTGTGCCGATTGAACGTTCCAATCGTTTCGACCGTTGCGGTCCTCATCGAGGTTCGCTATCATCGCCTCGACTTCTTGCTCGGTGAACGCCGGGCCTTGTTCGGCGTCGATGGATGGAACGTTGGCGACTTTGATGTCTCGCCAGGAATTAGGTTTGCAATATCCCAGTTCGCAGGCGCGGGTAAAAATCCCGGGCTAAACACGATTCGTCATATCCATTCCTCCGCAAGCGGGTTCGTAGTTTTTGAATGTCTTGGTGCCGTTGAAGTGTTCGGCGAGGTAGGTATGCCAGTACCCTTTGTGGGCAACCAGAGTCGAATGCGACTTCTGGCCCGTCTTGATGAGTCCTTCAAGCCAGGGGATGAAAATCGTTTCCCAAAAAGCGGCGACCGTCATGTCGCCACTGGGCGCCGCAGGTCCCGCATTCTTTGCCGCCGCTGCAGTCTCCCACTCTTCAATTTGCCTCTGCTTCTCGACCGCGAGTTCTTGAAGCCGCCAGTGGGTCTTCGAGGGGAAGGTGTCATTCTTGCCCGCCAACAAAACGGATTCTTGCACCTACAGAGGCTCTCCGTTCACCTCGACAATGATTGCCATATCCCCTCCGGCCAACATCTTAAGTGCGGCATGGAAGCGAGATACAGGCAAGGAAAGACAGAGAACGAATCGCTGAAAAAAAAGGTGCTTAGCTAACTTGGCAATGATCGGCCAAACCGTCTCTCATTACCGCGTTCTGGGCAAACTCGGGGGCGGTGGTATGGGCGTGGTTTACGAGGCCGAAGACCTGAAACTTGGCCGCCATGTCGCCCTGAAATTTATTCCTGAAAATCTGGCCGGCGACGCCAAATCGCTCGAGCGTTTCACGCGCGAAGCCCGCGCCGCCTCGCAGCTGAACCATCCCAACATCTGCACCATCCACGGCATTGAAGATAATTTCGGCCATCCCTTCATCGTCATGGAAAGGCTCGAAGGGGAGAGCCTGAAGCAGCACATTGGCGGCCATGCGATGGAGGTCGACAAAATTCTCGACGTCGGCGTGCAGGTTGCCGATGCTCTCGTGGCCTCGCACGCGAAAAACATTGTCCATCGCGACATCAAGCCGGCCAATATTTTTCTTACCCCGACCGGCCAGGTGAAGGTCCTCGACTTCGGCCTCGCCAAGCTCATGCACATCGGGACCGAAGATGATCCTGCCGCAGACAATTCGCTCACCGCCATGGGAGTCATTCCCGGCACGGCAGTTTACATGTCGCCGGAGCAGGCGCGGAGCGAGACTGTCGACGCGCGCAGCGATTTATTTTCCTTTGGCGTCGTGCTCTACGAGATGTCAACCGGCAAGAAGCCTTTCACCGGCAGCAACTCGCTGATGACGCTGGATGCCGTGCTGCATCAGAAGCCCATTCCGCCCCGCGAACTGAATCCGAAAATTCCCGTCGAACTCGAAGGCATCATCGGCAAGGCGCTGGAGAAAGACCGTAATCATCGCTATCAGAGCGCGGCCGAATTCAGGTCAGATCTGGCTCTGCTCAAGCGCGAAAACGAATCCGGACAAATCAAGAGCGGAACCCATTCAGCCAGACTGCGCGCCGCCACCAGAACTTTCGGCCACCACAACCGCCTGCAGACTTATCTGTTGCTGGCAATGGCCGCCTTGCTGGTCACCGTTGTGAGCGCCGTCGGCGCATGGTGGTACGAGCATCGCGAAGTCGCCAATGAAGAACAGCGAAACGCCATTGCCGTGCTGCCCTTGCAGAATCTCAGCGGCGATCCCAACATCGATTATCTGCGCTACGCGTTGGCCGACGAACTGACTAGTGTCCTGACCTACGCGCGAACCCTCGATGTCCGTCCGTCGTCGATGACGCGCCGATTCTCTTCGGTCGATCTCGACCCCAAACAAGTCGGACAGGACCTTCGCGTCGGACGGCTGTTGACCGGGTCGTTCAGCAAGCAAGGCGGCGAACTCTCCGTAACGCTCGAAGCGATCGACGTGCCCACCGAACGTTTGCTCTGGCAGACCCCTCCCGTGCTCGCCAAAGCCGACGATTTGATCAGCCTTCAAGATCAGCTGACCGCGCAACTGCAGCACGGCCTCTTGCCTGTGATTGGCGGTGGTGGTGGGGAGGTCGTGGCGGCATCGCGTCCCAAGAACCAGCAGGCGTATGACTTGTATCTGCGCAGCGTTGCCGTGCCCCACGACCCCAAGCCGAATCAGGAAGCCATCAAGATGCTGGAATGGGCGGTGGGCATCGATCCCACCTACGCGCCCGCATGGGAGGCCCTCGGACAGCGCTATTACTTCGATTCCACCTATGGTAGCGGCGGCGAAGAGATGTTCCAGCGCTCGAACGCCGCCGACGAACGCGCCATTTCACTCGATCCGAATCTCGTGCTCGCAGCCAGCAGCCTGATCACCAATCGCGTGGAACGCGGGGAACTCGGCCGGGCCTATCAGGCGGCAACCGATCTGGTGAAGCGCCGTCCGCAAAGCGCCAACGCACACTTCGCGCTGTCTTACGCTTTGCGCTATGCGGGAATGCTTGACCAATCCACAAAAGAATGCAACGCGGCGCGCCAACTTGATCCCGGGAACTTCTTTTTCCGCTCCTGCGCGTGGTCCTTCCTCGAGATGGGTAAAACGGACCGCGCCATCGATTTCGTTCACCTCGACGCGGGCTCGGAGTGGGCCGCATGGGTGACGCCCTACATCTCCTTGGCCCAAGGAGATCGTGCCTCCGCCAGGGAAGCGGCGGCGAACATGGGCCCGGAAGCGCAGTATCACAAAACGTTAATGCAGGCCTGCACCGCCCTGCAGCCTCCAGCCGATCTGGCGCGGATCGTCCGCGAAAACGAAGCTTCGGCCATGATCGAGCCCGATGCCGAGGCCTGGTATCACGTCGGCGCACTCATGGCCGCTTGTGGCCAGAACGAGCCCGCGCTCCGCTTGCTGAAAGCCGCCGTCCAGCAGAATTATTGTGCCTACGAGGGATTGCTCGACGACCCGTTGTTGAAAGACCTGCGCAAGCAAACCGCATTCAACGAAGTGCTGACGGCTGCCAGCAACTGCCAGAATGTGCTCAAGGAAACTCGGCAATAGAATCTGGCTTGCATATTGTTGCCGGCGCCCACGGGTCTGATAAGCTGGCCCTCTGTTCCACCGTTTGTTCTTATGAGCCAATTCACGCGGCGCTCGCTGCTGAAATCATCGATCGCAGGCACTGCGGCTCTGGGAATGGAGTCTCTCGCGTTTGGGGCAACTCCCGGGACCGCCGCCCATAAAGGCAGAATTCATCAATCCGCGTGCCGTTGGTGCTATCAACAAATCCCGCTCGAACAGTTGGCGAAATTTGTCGCCACGATCGGACTTTCGGGTATCGACCTGTTGCAGGTCGAAGAATTCGAAGTTCCACGCCGTTACGGGCTCATCTGCACCATGGGCTACGCTGGGGGAGGCGAAATTGGCAAGGCTCTCAATCGGATCGAAAATCACGCCGCGATCGAGCAGGCCTTCCGCAGAAATATTCCACTCGCGGCGAAGGCCGGCGTTCCCAACGTGATCACATTTTCCGGCAATCGCGCCGGCATGTCGGATGAAGAAGGGGCGAAAAACACGGTCCTCGGGCTGAATCGCGTGAAGAGAATTGCTGAAGACAACGGGGTGACGATCTGTCTGGAGCTGCTTAACAGCAAGCGCAACCACCCCGACTACATGGCTGATCACACGGCGTGGGGTGTTCGCGTGATGGAGCAAGTGAATTCGACCCACGTGAAGCTGCTCTACGACATCTACCATATGCAGATCATGGAGGGTGATCTGGCGGAAACCATCCGGGGAAACATCGGTTGGATCGGCCACTTCCATACCGGAGGCGTCCCCGGCCGTCACGAGCTCGACTCCCGGCAAGAGGTGCAATGGGAATTCATCATGCGCACCATCGCCGAGACCGGCTTCGTTGGCTATGTGGCGCATGAATTCGTGCCCACGGGCGATCCGTTCGTCTCCCTGCGACAAGCAGCGGATTTATGCGATGTGTAGAAAGCTGCGTAGGCGTGGGCGATGGGCGCCCTTGCCCGCGCCGATTTTGACTGGCAACTGAGCTGTGGTTCATAAAATTTGCGTCGAACCGCCTCTTTACTCCATCCTTGTAGGGTGACACAACCCGGACCTGCCGTCGCGCAGCGGTCAGCCCGCTGCGTTTCCATGATTTTTAGTATTTCTGGTTTCGCTGCCGCTCTCCTATGCTCGCTCGCAGCCATCGTTCTGGCTGCGCAGACCGGAGCTCCCACTTCTGACAAGCAACTACCCCCTTCTTACGCCGCCGTTGGTTCGCCGGGCGCTCTCGCCGAACCTCCACGGTTTCTCTATGAGGGAGTTCCTGCGCCAATTCCTCAAGATGAAGGCGTTGCTGGATTGAGGTTGCAACTGTCGCGTCTTGCGACGACGGCGCGGCTTATGCAAGTGGTCGCGCATCCCGACGATGAAGACGGTGGCATGCTGACTCTGGAGGCTCGCGGTCACGGCGTCAGCGTGCTGCTGATGACGCTCAATCGCGGTGAAGGCGGGCAGAACAAGGTCGGCAGCAACCTGTCAGACGTGCTGGGAGTGGTGCGAACCGAAGAGCTGCTCGCTTCCGATCAGCATTACGGCGTCCAAGACCGCTTTTCCCGCGTCGCCGACTTCGGCTTCTCCAAGAGTGCCGACGAAACTTTCCACAAGTGGGGCGGGCACGATCCCGCGCTCGCTGACATGGTGCGCGTCGTTCGCACCTTTCGTCCCGATGTGCTGGCCGCCCGTTTCTCCGGCACGCCGCGCGATGGGCATGGCAATCATCAGGCTTCGGGCATTCTCACCAAAGAGGCTTTCCGCGCCGCCGCCGATCCCAATCGCTTCCCCGAGCAGATCGCCGAAGGTCTTCAGCCGTGGCAGCCCAAAAAGCTTTACATCGGCAACGTCTGCGGTTTCGGCGCCATGACCTGCCCCGACGAAAACTGGACGGTGAAGCTCAACACCGGCGAGTACAGCCCGGAGCTCGGCATGTCGTATGCGCAGTTTGCCATGGCGGGCCTGCGCCACCAGCTGTCGCAAGGCGCGGGCAATTGGTCGATCGATCCCGGTGACCGCTTCACCTTCTACAAGCTCGTCGATTCTGTCATCCCGCCGACTCTCGACAAGAACGGTCACGAAAAGAGCTTCTTCGACGGAATCGATACCTCGCTGACGGCACTCGCAAATCTGGTGCCGGAAAAGGAGGAATCTCAACTCCGAGTGCTTTTGGCGGAGGTTTCCAAAGAAGTGAGCCAGGCTGCAGATGCTGCCCAGGGGAACGATCGGTCGTCGGTGGCGCCGATACTGATGAAAATCGTGGGGGGATTGGATCGCGCCAGCGATGAGATCCGCGGCATCGTCATGTCCGAGGCGGTAAAGAGCGAGTTGTTGACGCGGCTCGCTGAAAAGCGCGAGCAGGCGGAAACGGCCTTGAATCTCGCCCTCGGCGTTTCGCTGCGCGCCTACGTGTCGTTTGCTCAGGGCGACCTGGAACAACTCACCAAGCACTCTGATGCGCTCACCGCACTGTCTCCCGGCCAGGAATTCACCGTGGCCGTGACCTTGCACAACGGATCGAAACTGCCGCTTGCTGTCGATCAGATCCGGCTCGAAGTTCCGGCCCGATGGTCTACGATCAGCGGCAAAAGCAACCCCCAGACCGTGAAGTCTGGCGAAGATCTCCATGTCAATTTCACCCTGCACGTCCCCCAAGATGCCGCCTACACGCGTCCGTACTGGCACCGCGATGATCCCGATGCGGAAAGCATCAATCACGTCGACAACGAGAAGTATGCGACGCTTCCCTTCCCGCCTCCTCCGCTGCGTGCGCAGGTGAAGTATTCGGTTTCGAGCGGTGGTTCCGTGCGTGCCCTTGGTGAAGTCGCAGCCGTCGTCTCGACTCCCTTCATCGACGATTCGGACAAGCCGCGCTCTGCGCCGCTCGCCATCGTTCCCGCATTTTCGGTCGAACTTGAGCCTGGCACGCAGGTAATTTCCACGCGTAACGGTT
>JASHRE010000276.1 GCA_030037515.1 Candidatus Sulfotelmatobacter sp. | reverse complement strand
GAGTTCCATTTTTTCCGCAATGACACCCGCATACAGCGACACCCGCGAGAAACCATCCGCAGTGTAGAATCGTCCTCGGCCCCGACCCGTGACTGAAACGATCGCATCCGAGATTCTCGCCGCGCTCCCGGCGCACATCAACGATGCCATCAAGCCGTGGGTCGAAAAGACCCCGAAACACCCCGCCTTGGTCGAGTCCTCAGGTTTCTGGACATACGCGGAATTTGCTGCGGTCATCGCGCAAACCCAACATTGGCTTTCTCGATCCGGCATTCGACCGGGCGACCGGGTCATGATCGTGGGCGAAAATTGTCGTGCCTTCGCCGCTCTTCTGTTCGCAGTCGCCGGAATAGGCGCCTGGCCCGTCCCCGTCAACGCCCAACTTTCCGGGCGCGAAATCGAGGGGATTCGCGAACACTGCGGAGCGCGGCGGATCGTTTACGCGGGCACGTCTTCTCACACCACCGCTCACTCCAAAACAGACGAAGCGATCGCCGACGGCCCCACGGAACTCGGTCCGGCCGCGCTCGGACGCTTGCACGAAGATGTCGAGCCGGAAGCGATCGATCCCATCATCGCCCACAGGGTCGTGTCCCTGATCTATACCTCGGGAACCACGGGAAAACCGAAGGGCGTGATGTTAACGCATCACAATGTGCTGTTTACAGCGGCCGTCGCGGCGAAGATCCGTTCGTTGAAGCCCGACGATCGCCTCTATTGCGTTCTACCGCTCTCGCACGTAGTCGGCTTGTCGATCATTCTTCTGGGCACTCTGATGAGCGGCGCGACGGTATACCTTGCCGGTCGTTTCGATCCCATGAGCGCGCGCGTCGTACTCGATCGCGAAGGCATCACGATCATGCTCGGCGTACCCGCCATGTTCGGCCAGTTTCTTCGCTACGCGAAGATGAAGAAGACCGACTCACTCCATTTCCCCGCCCTGCGTATCATCTCCTGTTCTGGCGCGCCCCTCGACATGGCAACGAAATCGGCCGTAGAGAAGCTGTTTGGTCTGACTCTGCATCATGGTTACGGAATCACCGAGTGCGCGCCCAATATTGCGCAGACTCGTGTCGAGGCCCCGCGCACCGACACCTCCGTCGGTCCGCCGCTTCCGGGAGTCGAAATCGAAATCATGGGCAGGAATGGTCAACCGGTGGGCGATGGAGAAGTCGGCGAGGTATGGATTCGCGGACCCAACATCATGAAAGGCTACTACCGTGCGCCCGAAGAAACGGCAGCGGCTTTGAATGCCGAGGGCTGGTTCAACAGCCGCGATCTTGGCCACATGGTGGAGGGGAATCTTTTCCTTGTCGGACGCACGAAAGATTTGATCATCCGCTCAGGATTTAATGTCTATCCAGCGGAAGTCGAAGCTGTTCTGAACAGCCACCCCGCCGTCGCCCAATCGGCCGTGCTCGGACGATCTGTCAGCGGCGACGAAGAGGTTGTCGCTTTCGTGCAGCTCATGCCCGAAACTTCCGCGACCCCTCGTGAACTGCAGGAATACGCGGCGAAACGGCTGGCGAACTATAAATGGCCCTCACGGATCGTGATTCTTCAAGCCCTGCCGTCGACGCCAACGGGAAAAATTATCAAAGGGGAGTTGGCCAGGCTGCTTGCCGATGAGGCATCGCTTCAGACCGCTACAACGGAACCTCGATCAACGTAGGACCTTCGGCTGCGAATCCATCGCGCAGCACCTTCGCGAACTCCTCCAGTGAATTTACACGTGAACCGGCCACTCCCATTCCCTTTGCGAGTTGAACCCAGCCGAGATCAGGCCGTCCAATCTCGAACATGCTCGTCCCCCGCGGCCCCGGATTTCCAGCTCCCAGATAAGAGAACTCGCGCTTTAGCACGGCGTAATCGCGATTGGCGAATACGACGGTCGTTATGTTAAGCCCTTCGCGAGCCATCGTCCAAAGTGCTTGTAATGTGTACATGGCGCTGCCATCGGCCGTGAGGCACAACACGCGCCGCTCGGGAGAGGCGATCGCCGCACCGACAGCGAGGGGCAATGCGATGCCGATCGAGCCACCGGTGTTTCCTAGCCAGTCATGCGGCGGCGCGCCTTTGCTGGCCGCCATCAGCCCTCGTCCGGAAGTCATCGATTCATCGACGACGATAGCGTTCTCGGGAAGAATTGCGCCCACAACACTCGCGAGTCCGGGCAAAGTGATATTGCCCTGCGGCAAAGGCGGACGCTCGGCTTTCTGCGTGGAACCGTGTGCGTCGCGCGTTCCCACCGCTTCCGCAAGCGACTCCAGAGCGCCGACCATATCTTCATCCGCCTCAGCCACGGTTTGGATTTCGCATTCCGGTGAAGTGAATTCGCTGCTCTTGCCGGGATAGGCAAAGTACGCGACCGGAGCTCGGGCACCGACGAGAATCAGGTGACGGAATTCTTTGAACTGCTCGATTCCCTGTTCGAGCACGTACGCCACGCGGTCGACAGCAGGCAGTCCCGATCCGCGCTCGAGCCTCGTGACCGGGTATGGCGCAAAGATTTTGGCGCCAGTGGCTGCAGAAATCCGGCCGGCTGCGAGCAAGCCTTTGCCGTGCAGGCCGCTGCCCGAGACAAGAATTGCCGACTTCGCGCCTGAGCGCAGGGTTGCGGCAGCGTGTTCAATGTTCTCGGTATCGGGCATCGGCGGTCGCAATAGCCTTGGAGGCTGAGCTACGAATCCGCCTTCACTCCACGCTAGATCGGCTGGAATGATCAGTGTGGCGATCTGCCCCGGAGCCGTGCGAGCCGCAACCACCGCGTCGGCAGCGTCCTTCCCGATTTCGCCCACGGCCGCGCTCGTGCGCAGCCATCTCGAGAAGGGGCGCGCAATGCCTGCAATGTCGGATGTGAGCGGCGCATCGTAACGCAGGTGAGAGGTCGCGTGCTCCCCAACGATGTTGATAATGGGAACCGATGCGCGACCGGCGTTGTGCAAATTGGCCATTCCGTTTGCGAAGCCTGGCCCGAGATGAAGCAATGTGCAGGCCGGCTTGCCCGCCATGCGCGCGAAACCGTCTGCGGCGCCGGTCACGACTCCTTCGAACAGGCCCAACACGCAGCGCATTCCCGCGGCCCGGTCCAGAGCTTGCACAATATGAATTTCCGACGTGCCCGGATTGGCCAAGCAAGTCGTCACGTCAGCACTCATCAAGGTCCGAATTAGGCTCTCTGCGCCGTTCATAGTTCGTCAGACGTTCAATCTCCTTACAAATTCACTCTTCCCAGCGCAAAAGCTTTTGTGTGAAACTTTCACGCATTCGACATTGCATTCTAAACGAGGCCCCATGATCTCCTTAAGAATGATCCGCTTGAAACTCTCCCTCCGGAAAATTTGCTCGAAAATGATCTACCCCAAACTGGCTGTTATGCTTGCCTTCTCGGTTCTGTTTTCGGCCCTTCCAGCCCTTTCGCAAGTGCAACTGCTGGACTCAACTTTCGCGCGCGATCCGCATCAGCCGATCGATCAGGAATACACTGAGAAGATCAAAAAATACACGACCGATCCTTCATTCATTTCTCCGCTGGTCGATTATCTTCCCTCATCGAAAACCGTTCCCACGCCGGCGAAGGTGCTGGGTGACGTCTCCGGCGCACCCGATATGCTTCCCTACGCGGAGGATGTCTACAAATATTTCCGACTGCTCGAAGCCAGCACTCCTCGCGTGAAAGTCTTCACCGTCGGCCACTCCGAAGAAGGACGGGAAATGATTGTGGCTGCGATCGCCGACGCGAAACTTCTTGCCGCCGCAAAAGAAAACGACGCGCGACTCGCGCAGCTTGCGGATCCGCGAAAGATCGGCCTCGACGATTCCAAAGCGCGGCCCCTTCTCGACCAATCCTGGCCGGTGTATTACATCACGGGAACGATCCACTCGCCGGAAACCGGTGCGCCCACGGCTCTGATGGAGCTCGCCTATCGCCTCGCGGTCGACGACGCGCCCTACATCAAGTTCATCCGTTCGCACATGATTGTGCTTATCACGCCGGTCGTTGAAGTCGATGGCCGCGATCGCATGGTCGATCTCTACAAATGGCATAAGGCGCATCCGGGGCAGGACTATCCGCACCTCCCGTATTGGGGACACTATGTCGCGCACGACAACAATCGTGACGCGATGGGCATGACCCTGAATCTTACGCGCAACGTGCTCGACACATATCTCGGCTGGCACGCCCAGGTGCTGCACGATCTGCACGAGTCGGTTCCATTTCTCTATGACAATACGGTTGGGGACGGACCCTATAACGCCTGGGTTGATCCCACCCTGGCCGATGAATGGGCGGAACTCGGCGCCAACAATGTCGCGCAGATGCTGAGCTTCGGCATGCCCGGCGTATTCACGCATGGCAACTTCGATACCTGGAGCCCCGGATACCTAATGTTCCTGGCCAGCATGCATAACGGCATCAGCCGTCTCTACGAAACCTTCGGCAACGGCGGCGCCGATACCGAGAAGCGCATCTTGCAGCCGGATGAATACGAACGAACGTGGTATCGGCAGAGCCCTCCGCTTCCGGTTGTAACCTGGTCGCAGCGCGACAACAACAACTACGAAGAAACGGCGCTGCTTTCGACACTTTCGTACTTCTCGCAGAACACGCGTCATTTTCTCGACAACTTCTATCTGAAGAGCAAACGGTCGGTCGAAAAGCCAACGCTAGAGGGGCCGGCGGCATACGTGATTCCTGCCGATCCAGCGGAATCGAACCGGCAGGTCGAATTGCTCAAAGTCTTGCAGCGGCAGCACGTCGAGATCTCCCAGCTCGACGACGTGGTCACGTCCCCCGTACCCGCAGAAAAGCGCGGCGAAAAGCCGAAGCCGGAAACCTTCCCGGCCGGAAGCCTCGTGATCCGCATGGATCAGCCGTATTCGCGCATTGCCGACGCGTTGCTCGACCGGCAGTTCTGGGCCGCGAGCGATCCTCAGAAACATCCGTATGACGATACCGGCTGGTCTTTCACGCATCTTTTCAATGTCAAAGTCGTCCGCATGACGGATGGCTCAATCCTGAAGGCGAAGATGACGGCGCTGGAAGATCCGACTGTTTTGGCAGGAAAAGTCTCCGGCTCGGGATCGGTCCTCGTCATTGAAAATACGGGTCAGACTACGTTTCTGTCGCTCGTCTACAGACTCAAGGGGGCGACGATCAAAGTTGCCGAAAAAGCATTCGATGCGAATGGCAGGCACTTCGCAGTCGGATCACTGATCGTCAGCGCCACTGATGAAAAGACGCGTTCGGTTTTCCACGATCTCTCGCTCGATGCATCGCGGTTGGATGCAGAGCCGTCCGTTCCTGTGCACACCGTCACGGCCCCGCGAATCGCTTTTGTGCACACATGGCTTGGAACTCAGCGCGAGGGCTGGTGGCGCCAGGCTTTCGACAGCGCGGGCATCCCGTTTGATTACATGAGCACGCAGGCTGTTGCGAAGCAAACAGATCTGCGCTCCAAGTATGACGTCATCATTTTCGCGCCTGTAGGCCGCACCTCTGCGCAGGAAATCATCGACGGCATTCCCATGTGGGGCAATCCCATGCCGTGGGAGAAGTCCGATCTCACTCCCAATCTTGGGTTGATCGACAGCACACCTGATATTCGTCCTGGCCTGGGCTATGACGGGCTCGCGCATTTGCAGAACTTCGTGGAAGATGGCGGATTGCTGATCGCCTGCGAAGACACGGCGCAATTCGCCATCGATGTGGGTCTGGCGCCGGGCGTGAGCATCGCTTCTCGGGGCGATGCGCGGGTGGACGGCACCGTCATGAACAGCGTCTTTGTGGATCGCGACAGCCCCGTTGCTTATGGTTACTCGAGCGCAGTTCCGGTGATGAGCGCCAGCGGCATGGCCTTCAACGTGAGCGACACCATAAGCCGCGGCGGATTCCGCTCGCTTTTCGATCC
>JASHRE010000275.1 GCA_030037515.1 Candidatus Sulfotelmatobacter sp. | reverse complement strand
TCTCATTGCCCAAGGCCACGATCTGGACACCATCGAACTGAACTACCCAAATCTTCATTACCGCGAACCCATGCTGCTAGCCCGCAATACTGGACATGGTTTTGTGGACGTTTCCACGCAATCAGGGGCCGTTTTTCGCCAACCCTGGGTCGCGCGCGGAATGGCGATCGGCGATCTCGACAACGATGGCCGGTTGGACGCGATTGTAACTACCAATGACGGTACGGCTCATATTCTGTGGAACGGCGCCGCAACAGGTAATCACTGGCTTCTTCTCAAACTCGTCGGCCATAAGAGCAACCGCGACGCGATTGGCGCGGAGGTCAAGCTCGTCACCAATGCTGGCCAACAATTCGCCACCGTTTCAACTGCGGGCAGTTATCTCTCTGCCAGCGACAAGCGCCTGCATTTCGGATTGGGTCAGGACCGGATAGCGCAGAAAATTGAGATTCGCTGGCCCAGCGGAATCAGACAGACACTTAAAGATATTCCTGCCGATCAGATTCTTAAGATTGACGAGCCTTCTGCGTCGTCGGGCTCAACGAAGCCATGAAGCACCTTGGGATGAGTTCGAGCTTGCTACTTCCATTTGTCATGGCTACGCTCCTCTGTGGAGCGCGTGGCTCCGCGCAATGTGGCAGTGCGTTTGATTGCGGGATGGCCGCGTTCCGTGCGAAAGATTACTCCTCTGCTGCAGTTCTGTTCGCGGAAGCAGAGGCCGCCTCTCCCGGGACAACGGATGCCCTTCTTTATCGTGCGAAATCGCTCGTGCACTTGGAGGATTTTTCCGGAGCGGAGACAGCACTGCGCAGCTATCTTTCATCGCACTCAGGCTCTGCCGATGCCCTCTATATGCTGGGGTTCGTTCTGAACCGCGAAAACCGGCCAGCCCAGTCGCTAGCTGCGTACACCAGAGCTGCAGCGATCACCAACCCCACCGCCGACGATCTCAAAATCGTGGGCCTCGATTATGTTCTGTTGAACGATTATCCCGACGCCATTAAGTGGCTGGAAAAGGCCGTATCGATGGACTCGCGGAATGTCGACGCCCGGTACTATCTGGGCCGCACCTATTACACGGTCGCGCGTCTGGACGAGGCGCAGAAAGCCTTCCAGGCAGTGCTTGAGCTGGACCCGCGGAACGTAAGAGCGGAGAACAACTTGGGGCTGATTTACGAGTCAAGCGACGAACCGGTTGCCGCAATCGAAGCATATCGCAAAGCGATCGCCTGGCAACAAGATAGCCTACAGCCGAGCGAGCAGCCGTATGTCAATCTCGGAAACATTTCGATGGAGCAGGGCCAGATTAAGGAAGCGAAGGCTCCCCTTGAAAAGGCAGTCGCTCTGGCGCCGAACAACGCATATTGCCGTTTAACGCTGGGAGTCTATTATCGCAAGATCGGACGACTCGGGGACGCGCAACACGAACTGGAGCGGGCGACACAACTTGATCCGGATAACGCCGTCGTTCATTACCAATTGGGCAGAGTCTATAAAGAACTGCACGCCATGGATCGCGCCCAAGCCGAGTTTGATCGCACCGCCGAAATCAAAAGCCGCGCGGCGAGTCCGGAACTGGACAAGCGCTGATTAGGCGCTTAGCGCGAAACTCGGACAAAATAATTGTCGATATCGAGCGGCGATTCCCAGGTTCAGCGCGCCAATCAATCTGCTCTTGCGGATGGAATCATGAGTTCGTGTTGGCGTTCGTTCTGCGGGCTCCGCCTCAACGACCAGCTCACGCATACGGCGTGACATCGCAAACTGCCTTCAAATCTGCGCTAGCAATGCTCCTGCGCGTGGGCAGAGTCACGGTGCGAGGCCGCGGCACTTGGTCATAAGAGGCGGGCCCAGGACCCAGGACGGATTACAAACGCACCCAGGATCCGTAATTCCTGCAGGAATGGACGGTGCGGGAGGACACCAGTGAACCGATGTTGATTTCGCAGGAAAGAAACTCGCGATCCTGGCATGCTGAACTTACCGATTAGCCGATTAGCGCCCCGCGTGGAGGTGTGCGCGGTTGTCAGTTCAAGAGCCAGATGGCTCACCGCAGACCGGCGGAAATGGCTCCATTTAAACCGGCGCTAACAACAACCGCTACAGCAAATCGTTTCCGGAACGGGAGAAGTATCGGCTGGCCCACCAACTGCGTCGCGCGTCGGTAGCCCTGCTGAGAAAGCCCGATTCCTGAACATCGCGGAAGGTTCCGTCGAGGAGTGCCGTTATTGTCTGATTCTGTCTCAAGACTTGGGCTACGGCCAGAGTGAGTCGCTGACGAGCGCCTTGGAAGAAACCTGCAAACGCCTCAACGCCTATGCGCGAGCGATCCTGGCTTCTGGCTCCTGATCATCGGGCTTCTATATCCTACCGAGCGTAAGCGAGGCGAGCATGTCAAGGGCGAAGCCCTTGGCTAGTTAGGGCTCTGCGCGTCGGCCGGCGCGGCAGACGGGCCATGATCTGGCGAAACCAGCTTTTTCATGCGTTGTTGCGATCGATCTGCGTCTTCATCTTTCAGTTTCTGAAACGTCGCCATCGCGCTTCGAGCCTCATTCATTCGATGCTCGCGGCGATAAATGATCCCGAGCTGATACCACGCCTGTTCGACAACTTCTGGGGTGGTGTCCGTCTTGACGGTATTTTCGAAGTGACCCGCGGCGGCGGCATCGTTGCCCAGAAGCATCTCGGCCCGTCCCAGGTTATAGTCCATATGCACCAAGCCGGGCTTCTCTCGCTGCGCCGCTTCCATGAGTCGTTTTCCGGTGGCTCCATCCCCTTCTTCGACCGCGATCGCGCCGAGTTTATATTTCGCAAGCACGTTGTTGGGATCGATCTCGAGTTCGCGTTGAAAGGCTTGTTTCGCCTCTGGAATCTTGTTGGCGTTGCGATACTCCGAACCCAGTTCTTCGTGCAGTCCGGGCTGGTCGGGAGCGAGTTTGATGGCGGTCTCGTATTCCTCAATCGCTTCGACGTGCCGCTCCGCTTCCGCGTTGGCCTGCGCCAGCACGCGATGCACGAGCCAGGAACGCGGATCGACCTTGAACATTTCCCCGTAGCTGTCTTTTGACACCAGCAGGTGAGCCCGTCCTCGGTGATAGAGAATATCCTGGTCGCCGGGCTTGAGTTTGTCGGCGCGGTCAAGCGCCTCGGCGGCATCTTCAGGCCGGTCCTGCGCCAGACGCACCACGCCCAGCCACATCCAGGCGTTGGCATCCTTGGGATAAGCGACTGTTTCCTTCTGGACGGCTGCAGCAGCCTCGCTCAAATGATTGAGCCTGAATTCGCTAATACCAAGAAAGAGATTTGCGCCGTGAAGTTTTGGCTGAAGCGTCAGAGCTTTTTGAAAACTCGGGATCGCTTCCCCGTATCGCCCTTCTTCCTCGCGAACTAATCCCAGATTGAAGTAGGCTTCGGCAAACTTGGGATCCAGCTTGATGACGCGGGCAAACCCCGCATCGGCTTCGTCAAGTTTGCCTTCACGCATCGCTTGCGTGGCCTGGGTAAATTTGCTGGCGACCTCCGGAGACTGACCCTGCAAAATGGCAGACGAGAAAAGCACAATTCCAAGCACAACCCCCCCGGCGCAACGAAAAAACAGGCTAGACGGCTTGCGGCCTGCGTAACCTGAGATGAACTCGAGAGTCATGCCCATACTTACGACATTTTATACCGGTAAGAAGGTGAGAATGCTGGGCGAAAGGAAAGACCGGACGCATGTCCGGCCTTTGTCCACACGTTTTTGTGCACACCCCCTCAGAACTCGTAGCGAAGTGTGGCCTGTAAGGTTCTCGGTGCATTGATCACCGTGTGGCCGCCACCTCCCGGGACACCGAAAGTACTGTCGCCCGGTCCCCCGTCAATGGCCCCGAATGTGTGTCGATTGAAGGCGTTGGGAATATCCAGCTTGAAGAGGAGATCCTGACCCTCGCGAATTCGAGTTCGCTTGAGGATTGAGAAATCCTCGTTCTTGAAAGCCGGACTTCGCCACCAGCTGACAACGGGAGGCAGGTTGCCGAAAACATAGCCGCCACCGACGTTAAGTGCCGCGGCGCTCGGATCAAGATAAGCTGCGCAATTTGCGGGCGTTGGCGATGTGCCGTTGGGCGAGAAAAGGCCGGGGCCTACCACCCCCTCAGAACAACCGCTATTCCACCCTCCAGAAAAGTTCGCAGTACCCGGGTACTGTGGGCCGAGCGAGTTCGGCGATACGCTGGTCAGCAGAAGGCCTCCATTGGCGTTGACTTGGTTTGCAGGCGTCCACCTGCCCGTTCCAAACCGAGACACGCCGGGAATCAGGCTGTAGCGGTAGTTTCCGCCGCTATACGGATTTGCAGTTGCGTACTCGTTGATCACTGTAGGCGCTCCAGTCTGATAGCGCTGAACGCCGCCGATTTGCCACCCACCCAACACCTCGCTGGCCACGCCGTGATTAAGATACTTCTTCCCCGGGCCTGCCGGTAGTTCGTAGAGATAGCTGACCACGAAAGCGTGCGGAACGTCCTGATAACTGACTGCCTTCTCTCCGCGCAGGTTATAAGGATTTTGGGCTCCGAATACGTCAGAGTTGAAGCCAGTTTCCGTTGCAAACGAAGAGTCGGCGTCGGTAATCGTCTTCGAATAGGTATACGATGCCAGCAAGTTCAACCCATTGCGGAAGCGCCGCTCGATCTTGGTCTGCAGTGCATTGTAAGTGGATTGTCCCAGGTTCTCCAGGCAGCAGTTGCTCGTGATCGGGCCAAACTGCGGGTAAGGCCGCAGCAGCTGACCAATAACGTTATTCGCAGTGCCACTACCCCAGCCAGGAGTGAACCACGAAGGCGCAGTGATCCCAAGCGACTGGAGAATGGCCGGCCCGTTGTTCCCATCGGACCCGTCAACCTGGTATCCGAGGGCCGCACCCAAATAGTTGTACGCCGGATTCGGCGTGTTGATTTGCGCCAGGTTCGACCGCAGACGCGTCGCATGCTGCCCGATGTAACCCATGCTGAAGATCAGGTCGGAAGCAATCTGGTGCTGCACTTCGATGTCCCAGTTCTGCACCATGCCCGCTCTTCCCCAACTTGGCGCCACATAGTATTGATCGTTATAGGTGAACGTGTTCAAAGATGAGCTTAGGTTGGGAGGAGGAGTATACGCCGGGAAGGCGTCCAGAGACCCAACCGTGCTGAAGTTGTCTGCGCTCTGAAAGTTTGGACTCGCGCTGGTTCCGTTGGTCAGGTCGTAACCGAAATCGGAGTAGGTCATCGGGGCGTAGTAGATGCTGTACGCGCCGCGAATCACGGTATTGGCAAACTTTCCGGGAGCATAGGCGAAGCCGATTCGCGGACCGATATCATGGAAATAGGTTGTCGCTCCCGTAGCGCTTTTGCCGAATATCGTTGCTCCCAGCTGTCCCGGAGTGAGGGGATTGGCCGCGGTCAGCGAAAGAACGGACTGGTCCCCGTCAGCCTCATGACGTGGAGTCTCAATGTCCCACCGGAGACCGAGGTTCAGCGTGAGATCCTTGCGCGCCTTAAGGTCATCCTGCACAAACGTAGCAAAGTAATTTTGCTGCCAGCGCGGGAAATGCGAGTACACAGTCAGGTATTGCTGGTTGGGGACTCCTAGCAGGAAGCTGGCGAACGGATCGCCAGTGCTAACCGAAGTTGAATTCTGCGCGGGCGGAGCAAACGAGGTTTGGTTGTTGTCAAATACATAGGTGGGGGAAGACGATCCTGCAGCCTCGGCCGAGTACTGGTAAGATCGCCAGTCAAAGCCAAATTTGAACGAGTGGCGGCCTTTGGTCCACGATACGCTGTCGGCCACGATCAGTGCGTTCGGCACCTGAATGGTGTCATTGTTGCCGGAGCCCCAGTAGCTGTACGAGATTCCGTACTGTGCGCCATTGAATTGAAATTGCGGAAACACTGGACCACTTGCGTTCGCGATCCCCAGCGTCGATGGCCAATCTGTACCGTTTACGCTGGGTCCTTTGGCGACCGTATAGATGCGATTGAACCCGATGGTTAAGTGATTGAGTACCGTCGGGCTGACAATGTAGTCCCAGCCGACGCGTAAGTAGTGCGTGAAATAGTAGTTGAGGTAGTCGTCGCCGAGCGGCCCGGGAAGGTCCTGGTAACTCCCGTTCAGGTAGTTCTGCTCGCGACTACTGTAGGAAAAGAACAACTTGTTCTTCTGCGTCACGTTCTCGTCAATGCGAAAGGTGGTTTGAGTAGTAAGAATGTGCTGTCTGCCGGCCGGGTTGAGGTAGTCGTTGATCATTCCACCTACACCCGCACCGCCGCGATTACCTCCGGGCAGATATGCCAGGACCTTCGCAGCTACCGCACTTTCCCGTGAACTGAAGTTCGTGATGACGTTGCCGGGGAATGGCAGCCGACATGTCTGCCCGCCGACCACCTGTGTCGTCGCCGGATCGAAGATCTGCCCCTGCAGCACCTGCTGTCCGTTACAGGGGTTGATTATTGGGGCGCCGTTGCTGTTCACCAGCCCGGGCCCCAACAAGGCGGAAAAGTCGCCGCCCAGTTCAGCCGGAGAGGGCAGTGTTTCAAGGCTATTGGTCAGACCCGCCCAGTTGCGATACTGCTCCCACGCGAAGAAAAAGAAAGTCTTATCGTGGCCGTTGTAGACGCGGGGAATCCATACCGGTCCGCCCAAAGAGCCGCCGAAATCGTTTTGCCGGTCGCGCGGCTTCGTTACGAGAGCCACCAGGCCCGCCTGGTTGCCCGCATTCGCGGGATTGCTGTTCCAGGCATTGATCTGCGCATTGTCATAGTTGGCCAGTGCGTTGGCATAGTCGTTGCCCCACGGTTGCGCGTCCAGGATTTCGTTCCGCCACAGCTCGAAACCGCTGCCGTGGAAACGGTTGGTCCCTGACTTTGTTGTGAAACTTTCAACACCGCCCGAGGTATGGCCGAACTCCGCCGAAGGAGTCGAGGTCGTAACCTTGAATTCCGTCAACGCCTCGACCGATGGCGCGGTCTGGTCGAAGGCCGTGCCTGAGTCGGAACGCTGCACGCTGATGCCGTCCAGCAGGATCTCTGAACCAAAATTCTGTCCTCCGGAGATTTTCGACTCGTAGACGCCTGCCGCGGGGTGGTCACTGTTGGTTCCCTGCCCAATGGTGCCTGGCGTCAGGAAGATAAATGTCTCGGGGGATCGCACGAAACTTTGGCCGGTGGCGTTCAACGCCAAAGGAAGATCGTGGATCTGCTTGTCCTCGACCACGGTTCCAACATCAGAACTGTCCGTCTGCACAGTGGGAGCGTCAGCGAGCACGGTGACTTCTTCATCCACGTTGCCCGGCTGCAGTGTGACGTTGAGGGAAGCAACGGTGTTGATCTGAATCTCCAGTCCTTTTTGCACCGAAGTCTTGAAGCCCTTAGCTTCAACGGTGACGTCGTAACGGCCGATGGCAAGGTCGTTGATGTGATATGTGCCCGAGGATGATGACTGCGTCTGATATACGGTGCCCGTGTCGACGCCCCTCAGCGTGATGGATGCCCCAGTGATCGCTGCGCCCGAACTGTCGAAGACCGAGCCTGCGATCGCTCCCCGATCCGACTGCGCCACAGCGCCGCCGACTGTCAGCAGACACACGATGACAATCCCCAGATCACCCGCCCATGCGCGCATCATATGCATGCCCCTTGAACTCTCAGACTTATCGCTTGGATACCGACGAGAACCCCGCTCCCCGCTTCTTGATCGTCAGCTAATTCAAACGTACTACTAGAAAACCAACTAGGGAGGAGTGTCAACTATACTTTTGTACAGCCTGCCTTTAACACTGGAGAGGCTCCGCTGTCGCATTTTGCGCTTAAGGTGCAAATCGAGTTTCAGTCTAGCGAGATGATCCCCCGATGGAGTGCAGCCGTGGCCGCTTGGGTGCGGTCTTTGACGCCTAGCTTTTCCAGTACGTGACTTACGTGCAGCTTCACCGTCACTTCTGCGATGTTTAGCGCACCGGCAATTTCTTTATTCCCCAGCCCCTTCGCCACCAACCGCAATACTTCCACCTCTCGACTGCTCAACGATCGATGCGAACGGCGCTCCTCCAATTGCGACGCCACAATCGGATCGAGGTATTGTTGCCCTCCGTGCACTTTCCGGACGGCGCGAAGCAGTTCTTCGCGAAGGATGCTCTTCACGATGTATCCGCGAGCTCCGGCTTGCAACGCACGATAGATCTCTTCCTCACCGGAATGTGTGGAGAGCATCAGGATTGCAGCATGTGGGCATTCACGGATGATGGCAGCGGTGCAGTCGGATCCGCTCATTCCAGGAAGCCGAAGATCCATCAACACGAGGGTGGGATGATGCTTGCGGTAGGCCTCAATACCCTCTTCGCCGCTCCCTGCTTCGGCCACAACCTCCATGTCCGGTTCTACGTTCAAAGACGCGGAAAGCCCCATGCGGACCATGAAGTGATCGTCAATGACCAGAATACGTATTGGCTTTGAGCTCTTCATCGCTCGCTTCCTGCGATTGCATTGGAATCTCGACGGTAATGCGAGTTCCGTGACCAGTTTCGCTTTCGATCTCCAAGTGGCTGCCCATCGATTGGGCGCGCTCTCGCATGTCGAGAAGTCCGAAATGCCCCGCCGGAGAGGCTTGCGAAATGAAACCCTTGCCATCGTCGGTTACGATCAAGCGCACCGATTCCGTCGCGTAGCATAGTTCGACCGCAATCCTTCCGGCCTGTCCGTGCTTAACAGCATTTGCTACCGCTTCTTGGCCGATCCGCAGCATATTCATTTCGATTGGGCCCGGCAGCCGTATCGGACTGCCCTGAATTTTGAACTCGACCTTGGTCGCTTCACCGCGGACCAGTGGTGTCACGATTTGCGCCAAGGCAGAAACCAGGTCGCCGTCCTCCAGCAATTGGCAGCGCAAATCCCAGACCGAACGACGGGCTTCCAGCAGGCTGTGTCTGCTCATATAGCGGGCCGTCTCCAGAGCGTGCTGGGCTACGGTCGGCGCCTGTTCAAAACAGTCGACCGCAAGATCCAGTTGCATGGTAATCCCGGCCAGCTCCTGTTCCAGCGTGTCGTGAAGCTCGCGAGCGATCCGGTTCCGCTCTTCCAATACCGCGCTGTTTCTACCCTTCTGGCGGATGACCGTCATCTGCTCTTGTAGTCGGCGCCCCAAAACGGCAACCCACGCCAGCACCAGCAAGAGAACGCCTGCGGTGACTCCCAGGACCCAAAGAGTGTGGTCTAGATTCCACCAGGATGGGGTTGACAGAATTACGACATCCTCCGGCATACGCACCAGCATTCGGACCGACTGCGGGGTCTGCCAGAGCCCTCCACTGCGAACCAGGCAAATACCGGTCACTCGCAGACCACTATTCAACGGGATCGATAAGAGTCGTTCCATAGATCCACCCGCAGGAGCGGCCGCATCGAAAAATATATCGCCGTGCTGCAGCATGAGGCGAAGCCCGTCCGGCTGAATCTGGCGATTCAGTAATTTCGCCTCCATCGTAATAAGTGCACCATCGAACTGCTCCCAGGGTGCGTTGAGGTTAAAATCCAACGGCTCGGGGGCTTTCTCGTGTCCCAAACGATGAACAAGCGCCTCCTCCAGCATGGGGGCTGAATCTCCCATAGCGGGAAACCCGAGGACATCCACGAGGTCACCGGTTTCAAGGACAGCGCTCTGCTGTGTGAGCACGCGCAGGCCTCTACCCTGACTCTGAAGAAAGAGAGCACTCCCCTGCTGGTACGAGACAACCCCGCGAATGCGCACGCGGTGCCGAGCGCCCTTCCCTGGCGCAAAACGCAGCAGCTCGGCAAGTGGGATCTCCTTGGAAGCCGCAGTTTCCACCCGAATGAAATCTAAACGGGGAACGTAAAACAGAATGCCTGTAAGCTGCCGATTCGCGTTATAGAGACTGCCGCATACTCCCTCGACCAGGACTTCGCTGTCGATCCACGATGAAAAATCCTGCTCGCCAGTAATCGGCACTCGGACATTGAACTGGCCACCCTCCGCCGCCACGCGCATGGCGAGCGTGACCTCGCGCCACGAGCTTCGGTCAACTGCGGCCGACCGCACAATGCCTCGTACTTCGGCCCATTGACTATCCTGTTGTCCATTTGCCAATTCCGACAGAGAGAACAATTGCGCCTTGGGAAGCACGCCCCTGCCCAAGACGCGGAGCTTAACCTCGCGAATGACGGGTGCGAATTTGCCTGGTCCAGTGACGCCTTCGATCTCAACCGATTCCCCCTGCACGTGTGGAAATTTGGGCGAGCTGCTACCTTCGACGTAAATTCCGGCCGTTGCGTCTTGAACGAAGAAGTCGGGCGACGGCGCGTTCATGGTAATGACACCCCGCACCAGAACCGGATAGCCCCGGGATGCTTCCTCGGGACTTAAACTTCGGATCTGACTCGCGTGTGTGAGCGTGGGAAGCAGCTTGGGTGATACTGAAACCTGACCCTCGCTTCTGTCGTCCATTCCCGTCGCAATGAGGACTAGCAAGGCCGCGGCAAGTCTTAAGACTCGCTCGCACAGCGCCGACTTAGATTGTGGCCGCATGGTTCTGTTTAACGTGGACAGAAACTTCAAGGAAACGACCCGGCCTCCCTGACTGACCGAAGGTCCTTGAGTGACTCGCATAAAGAGTAGCCCAAAGCAGCCGCGGGGGAAAGCGCAAGCCCTCATTCCTGCTTCATTTGACACGCGTGAGATTCTTTTACCCAATGCAGACCATCGACAATGTCCCAGGCATATACAAAGTGTCGTGGCTCGATGCGGTGATTTTTGCTGACGTTCAGTCCCGGCATTATCTCGGCGACTGCTTGCGCCAGTTCGCGGCACTATGCCTGTTACCACCGCTATGCACGCTGTGCTTTTGGATGAAGAGTTGCCCCGCTTGGCCACATTCCCGTAAGCCCACGTCTGGCGATCCTCAAGTACAAGTGATCGTGACCACCGGCGACCGAACGATGCTACTCCAGCCCAAGCCGTGGATTTCCTTGACAACCGGCGCAAGTTCCGCTGGGCTAGTTATTACCGTGGACGAGACAAGGAAATATCAGCAGATGGATGGCTTTGGCGGCTCTCTGACCGACTCTTCCGCTTGGTTGATATCGAATAAACTCACTGCTGCGCAGAAGAATGAGTTAATGCAGAAACTCTTTAGTCCGACAAGTGGGATCGGCATAAGTTTTCTACGCCAGCCGATGGGAGCTAGCGATTTC
>JASHRE010000274.1 GCA_030037515.1 Candidatus Sulfotelmatobacter sp. | reverse complement strand
CTTTGTACTGGACAACCAGCAACGCAGCTCCGGACTTCGTAGGAGACACTCGTCCCGGCGATGATCTGTACACGGCATGCGTTTTGGCGCTCGATGCTGATTCCGGAGGGTTGAAATGGTACTTCCAATTTACTCCTCACGATTTATACGACTACGACGCGAATGAAACGCCTGTCCTGGTCGATTCACATGAAAACGGTGTAACCCGCCATCTACTTGTGCAAGCCAACCGAAACGGATTCTTCTACGTTTTGGACCGAATCAACGGCCAGTTCCTTCACGCCACTCGATTCCTCGAAAAGCTGAACTGGGCGAAGTCAATCGACGCTTCCGGGCGGCCCGAATTGTCGGGGCGAATCCCAACCGCCGAAGGAACTTATATCTGCCCCGGAGTCGAAGGCGCGACCAACTGGTTTTCGCCATCGTACAGCCCCGATACTGGCTTGTTTTACTTCATGGCCCTGGAAAGCTGCAACATCTACTTCGCGGAGCCGAAACGATTTACTCCGGAAGAAACTTACTACAACACGGGAACCAAGCGTCCGCCTGGAGAGCGCGCGCAGAAAATTCTCTTAGCATTCTCGGTTCCGGACGGAAAACCGGTTTGGCGTTATCCGCAAGTGGGGCGGGGAGATTCATGGGGCGGAACGTTGACCAGCGCGGGTGGATTGCTGTTTTTTGCGGACGACGCGCGGTCTTTTGAAGCCGTCGCTGCCTCCAACGGCCGGCCACTCTGGCATTTCAACACTGGGCAGCGAATCGACGCGTCTCCCATGACCTACGCGGTCGACGGCATGCAATACGTGGCCATTGCTGCCGGAAGCGACATTTTCAGCTTTGCGCTTCCACACTGAATGGGATCGGAGCCAGCAGCAGAAAAGACTTACTCTTCCAGGTCGTCCATGTCACTTTCTTTGGCACGCTTTTGCGGGTCGCTGTTGCCCGCCGTTTTCAGAAGATAGCTGATCAGATCATTCAGTTCTCCCCTGGTAAGTAATGAACCAAAGTTCGTGGGCATCAGAGGCTGCGGATCGTACTCTAGCTTCTTCAAATCCGACTTCATGATGAGATGAAAAGCGCCATCCAGAGTTTGTAACTGAAGAGAAAAATTGTCTTCATTCCTCACTCTGCCGACATACTTCTCGCCATCCTGAACGATTACGGTAGCCAACCTGACCTGATCCGCGGAGCTCGATTCGAGAATCGCACCGCGAATCTGTTCGGCGGAATGTGTGCGGGCATAGTCGGTCAAGTCGGAGGCGATGAAACCGCCTCTGCCGGCAATCATGTGGCAGTTCGAGCATCCCGTTCGTCCAAGAAAAATTGCCTCTCCTTTGCCGGGATCGCCGGGCAGCCTTATATATCGCGTGGCCCCCTCAAGGCGGCGAAGATAGGCGATGAGTTCGCGAATTCGGGTGCTTGACAGAGAATGAAAGGCTGGCATGCCGGTACCCGGAATGCCCTTGGCGATAATGCTCGTCAGCTGCGCATCCGAGAGTCGACGCACGTTCGGGTTGTCGGCGATGTTCGGAGCGCGCTCACTCCCCTTGCCGTCGATGCCATGACAGGCCGCGCAATTGGAACCAAGAACTTGCCGGCCTTCCTCTAGCGAAGACAACGGCTTTTTATGACCCTCGCGAGCTTGGGAGGTCGCACCGGGAGCGACGAAACGGACGACAACTAACGCCGCCAAAGTGGCCAGAACTCTGATAGAGCGATTCACGAGTACACCCGCGGAACTGAGATTTGGCGTTCGAATTCTATGAAAAGCAAAGTGTCTGCCGCGTTGGTCCCAACGCGATCGGGACTGTCAATCCGGGTTTTTGCGTGCCATCGATCAATGATTCCTGTATTGGCGGCGCAAGAATCTCCAGACCCGACCGGCGAGCTGCAGACTATTTGCTCTTGACCGCAATCGCCGAAATCTCGATTCGAGCGTTGTTCACCAGCGCTGCCACCTGCACCGTCGCCCGAGCCGGTTTCGGATCGGGCATCACGCTCTTATAAATCTTATTCATGTCGGGGAATTCATGGATATCGGCGAGATAGACCGTTACGCTAACGACGTCTTTGAGTTCAAAGCCGGCGGCCTTCAGGACGTTTTGGATATTTTCGAGAGCCGCGCTGGTTTCCGGACCGATGCCACCGGCCACCAGTTTGTCGGAAGCGTCGGTGCCCTCTTGCCCGGCAACATAAAGCGTCTTGCCTGCCATGACTCCGTCGCTGAACGGAAGTCCTCGTTGCGGCGACAAGTTGATCGCTTTATGCTCCTGGGCGTGACAGGGCCTAGCGGCAACAGTCGCTCCCAGAATCGTGAATAAGGCAAACAGGGCAGCCTGTGCAGGCTTAAACTGATTCGCAGTTTTCATTTCCATATCCTTTTTCGAGAGTTGATCTTCCCACACCACTCTGAACGATGTTAAAGTCCGCGGACATATATAAATCCAGGAGGCCGCATTGAACAAGTCGCTTCGGAGAATCCGATTTCGAATCATCGCTATGCTTCTGGCGTTTGTGGCGGTCTTCGTCGCCAGTCTCTGCCGCGTTCGAGTGCTGCGTGCCGAATCCGCTCAATCAGGTACATCCGCGGACAACAATTTGATTTCTGACTATCGGCACGTCGAAGTTGCTTCCGTTTCCGATGCGATCGAACAACTCACCGGCAAGCGCATGTACATGAGTCATCGCATGCATCCACTGTTCACGACGAAATTCGCCGGTTTTGCCCGAACCGTGCTGCTCAAAAAAGACGAAGGCAATCGCGATCCAAACGCATTGAACGGAATGCTGATCGCCATCGATGACGGCTCTGCAGATTCGGTTTACGTGATGGAGGTCGAAGACGGTGAGGACATTGCGGGCATGGGCGGGCTGATGGGAACCGCGATGTCGGCGCGCGGATACGCTGGTGCCATCATCGATGGAGGCGTGCGTGACGTCGCGTACTTGCGCAAAATCGGTTTCCCGGTTTACGCGACCGGGATCGTGCCTTCGACCTCGGTGCGTCACTACCGCTTTGCCGGATCGCAGATTCCCATTGTTTGCGACGGCGTCCCCGTGAATGCCGGTGATATCATTGCCGCCGACAGCGACGGCGTCGTGGTTGTGCCGCGAAGCGAAGCTCAATCAGTGCTCGCGCTCGCCCAGCAGATGGATTTCAAAGAGCACTCTATGTATGCCGTGATAGAACAGACGAGATCCATTCTGGAAGCAGTCAAGAAATTTGGCAGGTTGTGACCATCAAAATTCTGATCCGAAAGGAACGGATCCGCGAACCCCCATTCGAACCGTGGAGGATTCGCCGCTCGGTTTGCTTCCATGCTGTCAGTTTTGGGGATTACCGCAGGCGTTTTGCCGGCTCACGCGTTGGCGCAGACGTGGTCATCTTCGAATTCCGACGAGGTCCGCAAATTGAACCGCGAGGGCAAACCGGGTGGCGAAAAAGAAGTGATTATGCCGGTCGTCATTCACAACAGCGTGCTGCCTGTCGCCGGCCAGGGGGCGCATGACACGCGGGATGC
>JASHRE010000273.1 GCA_030037515.1 Candidatus Sulfotelmatobacter sp. | reverse complement strand
CTGCAGACAGCCAGGCCTCACCCTCCCAAGGTCCGCAAAAGTGATCTCAACACAACCGTCGAACATGCGGTCATGCTCGGACGCCAGCAGGCCTTGACTACTTCCACCGAAATCACTTTGGAGAAGGATCCTTCTCTACCCGAGGTGGAACACGACAGCGATCAGATCCACCAGGTTCTGCTGAATCTTCTCCTCAATGCCTTGCAGGCCATCGATCACGACGGGAAGGTTTCCGTGGTCGTGAAAGCTCGCGGCAGTGCCGCCGTCGTCGAAGTCGCCGATAATGGCCGCGGCATTCCGCGCGAGCAATTGCCCCACATCTTCCGCCCCTTTTTCACCACCAAAGGCGATGGGACGGGACTCGGCCTTTCTCTCGCCCGCCGCATCCTCGAAGATCATCACGGCCGCATCGACGTCGCCAGCACGGTGGGAAAAGGCACAACCTTCACCGTCGTGCTGCCGCTACAGCCGCTACAGAAGAATGCGAGCCGAGAGCTGGCAAGCTAATTTGTTTCCCTTCGTGGACTCTCGTGCCCTTTGTGGTTGAGTGGGGAAGCGCTCACCGCGGCGGTTCTTACCCCCCCATTCGCCTCCCGTAGTAAGCTATACAGGGGATGCCTGCCGAGAAAATTCTGATCGTCGATGACGAGCGCCTGGTGCGCTGGTCTCTACGGCAGAAATGTGAAGAGTGGGGATACGAAGTCGTCGAGGCCGCTGCCGGCGAACCCGGATTGCGCCTCGCGCAGCACGAATCTCCCGACCTTGTACTGCTCGATGTTCGCATGCCGGATCTGAACGGCATCCAGGTTCTGGAACAGCTCAAAAAAAATGGGGACGCCGGGGCGGTCATCATGATCACCGCTGATCCGACAGTCGACGACGTCAAAAGCGCCCTCAAGCTCGGGGCTTACGATTTTGTCGGCAAGCCGCTCGATTTTGAAGAACTCCGCGTCACCATTCAGAACGCGCTCGAAGCCACGCGCCTGCGCACCGAGGTTCAGTCGCTGCGGGGAGAAGTCCGTCGCCGCACCGGATATCACGATGTGGTCGGCGTCTCGCCCAAGATGACCGAACTGATGAGCTTCGTGCAGAAAGTCGCCGCCAGCGAAGCCACGACCATCTTGATTCAGGGCGAAAGCGGTACCGGCAAAGACCTCGTCGCCAAGACCATCCACTACGAAAGCGCGCGGCAGAACGGAGCCTTCGTCGCCATCAACTGCTCCGCTATCCCGGAGACTTTGATGGAGGCCGAACTGTTCGGCCACGAAAGAGGCGCCTTCACCGACGCCAAGCAAATGAAGAAGGGCCTGTTCGAAACGGCCAACGGAGGCACGCTCTTTCTCGATGAAATCGGCGAGCTTTCACCGCTGTTGCAGGCCAAACTGCTGCGCGTTCTCGAAGATCAAGTGATTCGTCGCGTCGGCGGCGTGCGCGACATGCAGGTCGACGTGCGTGTGGTCGCCGCTTCCAATCGCGATTTAGAAAAAGCCGTCCGCGAAGGCCATTTCCGCCAGGATCTTTACTATCGCTTGGCGATTATTGCGATTTTCATTCCGCCGTTACGCGAGCGCACCGAAGACATTCTGCCCCTGGTCGACTTCTTCATCAATCTTTACAATCGCAAGTTCAAGAAATCCGTGCGTGGCATTAGCCCCGAAACCCGGCGCCTGCTTCTGGCGCACAACTGGCCCGGCAACGTCCGCGAGCTGAAAAATTCGATCGAACGCGCCATGATCCTCGAAGAAGAATCTATCTTGCGGCCGAATTATTTGCCCTTCGCCGTCGGAGCAGCCGCGCGCAGCGGCCTGACCGCCTTCGAGCACATGAGCGCCGCTCCCGAAAGCAGCGGCAAAATCTTGGTGAACGGTCGCGTGCTGCCCAGGCTCTACATTCCGGAAGAGGGCACGTCGCTCGAAGAAGTGGAACGCGCCATGGTTGAACTTGCCATGCGGCAAGCCAACAACAATCAGACGCATGCCGCGCGTTTGCTCGATATAAGCCGCGATGCTCTGCGCTACAAATTGAAGAAATTCGAGTTAGTCCCCGCCGGTGATGAGGAAGCCACCGACTCCATTCCGTCAGAGAATTCTGCGGGCTAGGGATCGAGCGCAAAGCCCCTGCCTTGAGGCATGGAGATTTCCCTGCGCAAGCCCGGTGACGCGCCATGAAAGCGAGCGCCGGAATTTATGAAACCGCTGCCGTTGGTCAATAATTAATAGCCACCGCGTCGGGATGGCTTCGGCGATCATTCGCCTGGTCGGAAATGGGGCCGGCAATCGCCGCCTGCGGCGAATCCAGATGGAAGAGGCGCGCCACGGCCGCGGCCATGCGCTCCTGTTCCTCTTTCTCCGGAACTTCCTTCAGTTCGCGGACCAGAAAGCTGGCAATTTTCTGCGTCAGTTGTCCGGTAATCGCGTGCAGGGAGTGATCCTGCTCGCGCGAGAACGGTCCGCGTTCTTCGATGAAGGAGTCCAGCTCTTGCCGGCAAAGCTCGTCCAGTCGCCGCCGCAGATTCAGCGCCGTCGGCGCTCCGCTCTCCACACGCAGGCGCCTGTGAAAGGCCGACGCCTCGGCCGCGATGATCTTTTCTGCCTGGGCCACAGCGGTGCGGCTTTCCTCACTTTCGTGCTCGAAGACATGTTCGAGACTTTCAATGTCGTGCAGCAAAATGCCATCCACCCGCCGCACTTCCGGATCCACATCTCGCGGCATGCCTAGATCGAGGATCACGAAGGCGACCCGGTTGCGCTCCTGCGCAATGTGTTCCGCCTCTTCCCGCGTAAGGATAACGTGCGGGCATCCGCTGGAAGTAATCACAATGTCGGCGCGCCGCAGATATTTCCAGCGCTCGGCCATGGCTGCCGCCCTCGCGCCCAGTGCCAGCGCCAGGCGCTGCGCCCGCTCTGGCAACGGATCCATCACGACTAGCGACGCCGCACCGCTCTCGATCAGCCGTCGCCCCGTCTGTTCGGCGCTCTCGCCCGTTCCGATCAACAAGATCTTGCGGCCTTCGACAGAACCAAAAATCACGGCGACGATTTCCAAGATCGCGGCGGGAAGTGAAACAGAAACCTGCCTCAGCGCCGTCTCGTTCCGCACTTTCGCAGAAACCCGCAGCGCCGCTTCGAGCACCCCATTCAGAGAAGATCCAACCGCGCCAACCGTCCGCGCCTGCTCCCACGCCGTTTTCACCTGATTCTCAATCTCTGTCCCACGCAGCCCCAGAGAATCTAGTCCGCTCACAACCTGGAAGATGTGGGCGAGCGCCGCATCATCCAGCAGGCGATAAAAATGTTCCCACTCGCTCAGCTTTAGACCGTGCGCGGCTGTAAGAAATTGCAACAGCGAGTTGGCGGCCAGCGTCGGCTCATCCGCCCAGAGGAAGAACTCGGTGCGGCACGCCGTCGAGAGCACGACCGCCTCGTCAATCCCCTCGGCTTTCTTCAGTTGCCGCAGGACCTCGTATCGGCGGGTTTCGCCGATCCAGAATCGCTCTCGCATGGCCAGCGGAGCGGTCCGGTGATTCAGCCCGACCACCATGAGCGTAGGTTCCAAGGCAAGGCCTCTCAGCGCAGGTTGCAAAATGATAAGGGCACGCCGGCTGCCAACATTCGCTCGCCGAACACCCGCCACATCTGTTCCTTGTTTTCAGGAACTTCGGGCTATAGCTTGCGACCATGCAAGCGTGCACATCAATTCTCTGCGGGATATCCCCCCACGAGCGAGTTTTTTGACGCCTTCGTTCCCGGCTAACTCTCGGCCAAGACGCGGTTTGATCACGAATGGACGTGACGGCGATCACAGACGGGAATCCCTCCGAAGGGGAAACTTGTAAACGATCAATTCTGTGTCATGGGCTCCGCCGCGCTCGCCAGTCCTGGGGAGACGGTCTTTGGCTCGCCGGCTACGGCGCCTGCATCACCGAAAGGAAAACGCAATCATGAAGATCATGAAGCTGGCCATTGTCATCGCGATGATTGCCATCGCGCTGTTCCTCATCCTGCCCAACTTATCTTGGGCGGCGAATGAAGGGGCGGCGCTTTATCAAGCCAAATGTGCTATCTGCCATGGCGCAGATCTCGCCGGAAAACCCGCAGCGAAACTTCCCAGCCTCGTCTCCGTCGATGCCAAGCAGCTGTCCGACGCCGACCTGGCCGATGCCATCGCCAACGGTGGCAAAGGCAAGAGATCGTCGCATGCTTTTGCCAACAAAGGTCTGAGCCCCGATCAAGTGCAAATGGTCGTGACTTACATTCGCGACGCGCAAAAGAAGTAGGCGGATTTCTGCGGCTCCAAAAGTTGTAGTTGCCCCACTTCCAGCCGCTTTTGCCAGAAGTGGGAAGCAAGATCGCTGTTCCGCGCGCGAGTCGCCGCTCCTCCACTGCGGCCGTAGGTGTTGAGGGTGTGTCCTCGAATCCCCGGCGAAAAATGCCTGGGCAAGCCAGACGCCGGGTTCCCCTCATCGATTCGCCAACCAAGGAACAGCCGCCCGGGTCTCGGTTCTCATCCCCGGACCCGGGCTTTAGCTTTGCAGAACAAATTCCTCTGCATGGCCGACATCTTGACAGCTTGCGCTATAGTGATCGGTCATGCGCACCGCTGAGGGCCCCTTCTGGCCTGGGTTACCTTTGTTTAAGTGGATGCTTCTCCTCTGCTGTCTACTGTCCTCCGTGAGCACGCTGGCACAGTCAATTTCCGGAACCGTCCAAGATCCTTCCGGCGCTGTGGTGGCCGGTGCCAAAGTTGAAATCAGCGGCGCCGCCCTCGCTCAGCCCCTCGTGCTCACTTCCGATGACATAGGAAAGTTCCAATCGCCTTACCTGAAGCCTGGAGAATACTCGCTGCGTGTTACGCGAGAAGGTTTTGAGCCGCTCGTGAAGAGGGTCGATCTGCGCGCACCCGTCGTCCTCCAACTTACGCTTGCCATTGCCCAGCCCAAGACCAGCATTCTTGTCCCCGGAAAAAGCTTGGCTTTTGCCAACTCCGACCCCGTGTACCGGGAACTCCGTGATGTCGGCCTTGGTGAAGCCTTCCGCTTTGACAACTTCACATTCGCTCTGGACGTGGCCACCTTTCACTTCAGCAGTGGCACGCTGACTTTCCTGCGTCCAGTGAATGGCGTAGTCACCGGCGCAATTTTCGTGGGAGATGGCCACTTCGAACTGAAACCGGTGACGCATGTCGACACCGTCGAATTAAACCGCCGCGTCGGCGCATCAGAGCTCAACGAAGAATTCACCGAGATCGTCTTCCGCTTCAGTTCCCAAGGCCGGTTGGCATTCCTGCCCGGATTGAAGGATCACCTCGAACCGTCCTCCGACGTGGCATCGGCTCTTAAGCATTGGCGGGAAAAAATGCGGGAACGTCGGGAGCCTGCGGAGGGATTCAGCGAATCTCTGCTACACGGCGCGACCATGGACAATGTCGACGCCGACCTTCTGGCCGCCGTTTACAACCCCGAGCATCCGGCCTTCTTAAACGCCTACATTCGCGGCCAAAAACACAAAGATCTGCGGTTTTTTGTGCGCATCCGAGTGGGGGCGCTTCCCCAGCTCGATTCCCCCGAAGAAGTCGCGCTGATCAACTACGATCCTGGCGGCATGGAGGATGGCATCTGGTACCTGGCGCATTTGAAGGCCGAATATGCTCGCCATACAGCGAGCTCCAATGAAGACCGGCGTTTGTTTGCCACTCGCGGTTACAAAATCGAAACCGTCATTGCGAAAAATGGCCATTTGTTCAGCAGTGCCGATATCTCCTTTGAGGCTTTGCTTCCGGGCGAGCGCGTCATGAAATTCGGGCTCCTGCCGAATCTGCGCGTCTCCCGTGTCGCCGACGCCGACGGTCACGACCTTTACTACATTCAGGAAAGCCGCAAAGAGGATGGATCGTTTTACGTCATCCTTCCTCAATCTGCGCCACCGGGCAAGGAACAGACCATCCACATCGAATACGCGGGCGACCAGGTGCTCGAACAAGCGGGCGAAGGCAGTTATTACGTCGGCGCTCGCACTTCCTGGTATCCGAACCTTAATGGTTTCGGCGAACACGTTCTCTATGACCTAGCCTTCAAGGTACCGAAGAGATACAAAGTCATCAGCGTGGGTAAGCTGGAGAGCGAATCGGTCGACGGCGACGTAGCCGTCACTCACTGGGTGACTCCGATTCCCGTCGCGGTTGCCGGATTCAACTATGGCGAATACGAGAAGATCGACATCGCCGACGACGTCACGCACTACAAGATTTCCGGCTATTACCTGACGGAATTACCAGACAATCTGCGCCGCTTTCGAGCCCTGCAAACGCTAGCTCCCAAGGCGATGACCAAATACGCACTGGAGCAAACGCGGGCGCAGATGCAGCTCTGCACTTCGTATTTCGGCCGAATCCCATATGACGAGATCCATATCACCGAGCAGCCCGACTTTAATTTCGGGCAATCCTGGCCCAACCTTGTCTACCTTCCCATCTCCGCCTACACCGACTCGACCCAGCGATGGATGCTCTTTGGCAACATCAACAACAAGTTCACCGGATTCGTGCAAGAAGTTACGCCCCATGAAGTCTCTCACCAGTGGTGGGGGCATGCGGTGGGCTGGGCCTCCTATCACGACCAATGGCTGTCAGAGGGCTTTGCCGAATTTTCCGCCGCGCTGTTTTTGCAGCAAGCCATGGCGGGAGATTGGCGAAAAGATTACGTCGAATTTTGGGACCGTCTGCATCAGCGGCTTCTCGACAAGAACGCGTTTGGCATCGCTCCCAACGATGCCGGTCCGCTGTGGTTGGGTCTCCGCCTGATCTCGCCCCGCACTGAGCTCGCCTACCAGAACGTCACGTATCCCAAGGGAGCCTTCGTGCTCGAAATGCTGCGTTCCATGATGTACAGCCCCAATGACGGCGACAAAGCTTTCATGGCGATGATGCATGACTTTGTCGAGAGCCATCGCGACACCCCGGCTTCGACAGAATCTTTCAAAAAAATTGCGGAGAAACACATTCCCCAGCTCCTTGATCTCGAACGAAATGGACGCCTCGACTGGTTCTTCGACGAATGGGTCTACGGCACGCAGATGCCCCGCTATCACTTCGAATACACACTCGATCCGCCCAAGGACGGCAAGGTGAACTTACACATGACGCTCACGCAAAGCGAGGTTGACGATAAGTTCGCCATGTTCGTGCCCGTATTCGGCGATTTCGGCAAAGGCATGGTTCGTCTCGGCCAGATCGGGGTCGTCGGCAACAGCACCCGTACGCTAGATTGGCCGCTGCCCGCCCGGCCGAAAAAAGTCGCCCTCAACGCCTACAAAGAAATCCTGGAACGTTAGCTTGTGCAGGGGCAGCCGCCTCGGCCGCCCACGGGTGCCCCACTCATGGCGGGGTTTGGCTTGAGGGGCGTGGCATCTGCACCGAGGACTGGGTGCCCCGTCCCGGTCTCGCGTACTGCGCCAGACAGGGCGCGGATTTTGATTTTGGGGCTGGCCCAAGCTCCATTTCCGCCCGATCCGGCAAGACGTGTCCGGACGAAACACGATGGAGCGTATACATCTGCGGAAACTGCGAACTCCGTCACCCTTTTGTGTGATCGTGATCACAGCCTTGGTGTGCCCCCAAACCTAACCTGAATCTTGCTTGTGGGTGCTCGAACGCTGGTGGGTGAAAGGGGTTAGGCATGGCCGTCGCACACAGTGCTCCAGATATGAGCCACCTGGCTCACGACTTTTCGCGCAATCCTATGCTCGTCTACTGGGAGATGACCCAAGCTTGTGGTCTGGCCTGCAAGCACTGCCGCGCCGAGGCCATGCCCAATGCGAATCCTTTGGAACTTACCACCGACCAGAGCAAGCGCTTCTTGCGCCAGTTGCCCGATTTCGGCAACCCCCTCCCCCATCTGATCCTGACCGGTGGCGACCCTCTCAGTCGCAAGGATATTTACGAACTGATCGATTACGCGACCGGCCTGGGATTGGAAGTCTCCATCACCCCGAGCGCCACGCCGGAGCTGACCAACGACGCGATCTCAAAGCTGAAAGCGCATGGCATCCAGAGCGTGGGGCTGAGCCTCGACGGCTCCTGCGCTGAAAGGCACGATGCGATCCGCGCCGTCCCGGGAACATTTGAACGGACAATCGAAGCGGCACGGCATTGTGGAAAAATCTGCATGCCCATCCAGGTCAACACGCTTGTCGCGGAAGAAACCGCGGCCGATCTGCCCGCGATCTATCAGCTATTGCGCACGAGTTTTCCGGTCATGCGCTGGAGTCTTTTCATGCTGATCTCGGTTGGCCGCGGCAAGGCGCTGAACGAAGTTTCGCCCGCGGAAGGCGAGAAGATCATGCACTGGGTTTTCCAGCTTTCACCCGACGCGCCGTTTATGATCAAAACCACCGAAGCACCGTCCTATCGCCGCATCGCAATCGAGATGATCCGAACGTCCGGCATGGCTCGCGGCGAAATGAAAGCCACTTCGGTCTACAAAGGATTTCAGATCCGTGACGGTCACGGCATCGTCTTCGTTTCGAATCTCGGCGAAATTTATCCCTCCGGATTCCTGCCGCTGCGCTGCGGCAACGTCCGCGCCGAATCGCTGGTCGACGTGTATCGCAGCTCTGCAATCTTTCGCAATCTGCACTCGCCCGAAACGTTTCACGGAAAGTGCGGAGCCTGCGAGTACAGCCACATCTGCGGAGGATCGCGCGCCCGCGCCTTTGCCCACACCGGCGACGCTCTCGGCACCGATCCGTTTTGCCCTTACGAACCGCATTCATTCGCTCGCTGATGGATTCTCACACAGAGACAGAGAGTCACAGCGGAAATCGAAATGCTCCGCGCTTTTTCCAGAAGTGGGATTCTTGGGCAGACCTCAGGGCGTTTCCGGGGAGCTCCGCTCCGGCG
The DNA here is from genome assembly GCA_030037515.1 of Candidatus Sulfotelmatobacter sp. GTDB lineage: Bacteria > Acidobacteriota > Terriglobia > Terriglobales > Acidobacteriaceae > Sulfotelmatobacter. Next base: position 649 of record JASHRE010000273.1, on the reverse strand, counting down.
GCCGGCCGAGGGCTGGCTGGCCCTACACGCATCCTTCACGAATACAGCCTGATCGGCTGCACCACGCGTGTGATCGTGCCGTCAGGGCTTGGCTGGTCCGGCCTTAACCCGCAAGCGATCGAGGCGAATAGTCCAACCAACTGCCCGAACAGAACGTCGAGCACGGGACGGTACTGGTCCGGGAAATTGGCCGGGCAATCGAGCGAGAGGCAATAATCGGTAAGCGGAGAAACGTCGTCAATTCCCTGCACCGTCACCGCTGCGCGCACTCGTCCCAAATGCTTGCGATCGATTTCGCGCAACAGATCCAGTTCATATCCACGCCGCCGCGGTTCGCTCGAAACGAAAGCTACAAACAGGGTCTTGGCGTCCACGCTCGACATCGGTCCGTGACGGAGTCCCAGCGGCGTTTCCGCAAGCGTCGTCACTTTGCCGGCGCTCAACTCCACGACTTTCAGGGCTGATTCATCGGCAACCGCGTGCAGAACCGCCGATCCGACAAAACAGGCGCGGTTGCAATCAAGAGCTGTGACCGCGGAGGCGACTTCCGCCCCAGCCGGCAGAAACTGAGCTCCGGTTTCCGCCATTTGCCCGACAGCGTCGCCAAAGACTTCGAACTCGTCATGATGCGCGATGCATTGGCCCGCCA
>JASHRE010000272.1 GCA_030037515.1 Candidatus Sulfotelmatobacter sp. | reverse complement strand
GTACTCACTCCAAGTGTCGTTGGACTGATTCATCGCGACGAGTCTAGCGCAGGCATTGGATGGTTGTCGAAAGCAGACGTTGAGCGCTCAAAATCCCACTACTCCCGAAAAACATCGCGCACAATAGCCGCGATCTGTTGTCGTCTCCACGTTCCCTCTAGACCTTCAGCCAGTTCATGATTGTTATGGGTCTGGGCGAGTCTCTTCAGGAACGCAGCCGCTTTTTTGTCGGGCCGTTTATTTGAAAGGTGCGATTCCAACCAGTCCACAATCTCCCCCGGACTGCCAAAGTTCTCCGCATCATTGGACGGTATATCTGCCCCAAAGATTTCCTCGATCAGCACGACAGCTTCAACGATGTCGAGGCTGTCCATCGCTTTGGGCCGCATCGTAGAAGTTTGCTCCTTGGCTGTCGTAACCAGGCGATCTCGCTGACCGGCGGGTTTTGGGCGCAATCGGGATATTTCGCCAAATGTCTTATGGTCTGTAGTAGAGCAAACCGCAAAAACCCACGACTAAAGACACCAGCAACATAATGAAGACGACCACGAACGAGGACCGAAGGCGGCTGTGTTTAAAAGCGCACTTGTGCAGGTTCCAGATGCCGAATAGCCCAAGAAGATTATTAGAAAAGTGCAGACTCCAAGGGCTGATTTTGTGGTCGCCGAAACGGTTGTGGTGGACCTGCTGTCGCATTCTCTCTTGCATCAATGCAAGAGTGCCAAACAGAATGATCGCGACGAGGAATGCGATTTCGTACCGTGGCATACCGACTAAATTCTAACCTTAGACTTGCTAGATTCCGAAAACAGATAGCGCTCGTTGACGGCTAGTGCCGGAACAGCGAATACAGCATGTACACAGCAAAAGCAGCGAAAATCGCTCCAGCCATTTGAAACTCGGTCCGGTTGTATTCGGTTAACATCTCCCCGCCCTTACGCACACCCGAGCGCTTCACGAACCAGTCGGGTTTGAAAACATGGGCCACACCGATGCCAAGAAATGCCACCAAGAGAAGGACCAAGAGCGTTTGTCTCATCTCAAATTCTCGTTTCGATTATCCTCCACATCCCTAGCTGTTGAAAGGCGATAAACTCATTGACTTGCGGCCCAAGATCAATCCACCCTTGCTGGAGCCGAGAAACGTCCAGAGCAAGACGAAAGCGGTTGCTGCCGCTGCCGTCCACGCGACGGCGGACCAAGAAATATCCCATCGTGACTGATTGGGAGAGGAAATCTTCGCGAGACTGAAGACCGCGAGGAAGAAGACGATGGTTAGTCCCACGCTGGTCCGCAGACGCCATCCCGTCAGTATGCGTGGCCGTCGCATTGCTAGAACTTATACGCTTCTACCAAGACAACTTCGAGATGATTGCTGAAACCAGCGATTACACCTCATCAAATTGCCTCGACCGCTCGGCACCGCTGGGCACATTCGCCCGATCCAGAGCCGGACAGGAAACCGATCGGGAAGAGAGGGCGTAAATTGCTGCCGCATATACCCTACGTATCGCTCTTCGGAAGTTTGTCTTCGTGCCCCGGTTCCGCGATAGTCAGGGTCCGGCAACCCATGCCAGTCCTCAATCTATCGGTAGATAAGCAGAGTGGATTCGTAATTCCAAGCTGAGTCATTTACTTCGGACGCGAAGTACTCCCAGTTCTGCTTGCGGCCGCGTGCCCAAACCATGACCTTGATGCTCGATCCGCCGCCCAGGACCTTCCCCCTTGATAACAGGACTGAGCGTTCACTCAAGTACGCATCGGCCTCCGCTCGAAATGCCCAGTCCGTTTGCTACCGATGTTCGGGGGCCATTGAGATGCTTCGATCACGCTGGGCACATCGTCCGCGACATCCGCTTCTATGAGAAGAACGTTCACTTCGTGATTTTCAGCAAGACAGGATCCTGAGAACGGGGCGACGATCATCGGAGTCACAAGGATGGTCAACACTGAAGATGGAAACGGCGCCGGAACTGTCGGTTGCGATTGGAGGTGAGTATCAGCATCGGGGACCGGGTACGGAACTGATGAATCGCAGTCTGGCCGCTGCCCGGGCGGAGCGGTTGAAACGGGGCTCAATTTTCTGTCCGCCAATTCCAACATGAAAGCCCGGCCAAACCACCAAAACCGTCAAGATTGCAGCGGTAGCGTGATTTTCACGATGCACCCTGATCCCTTCGCCCGGTTTGCAAGTTCCAAGTTTCCGCCGTGAGCTTCGCAGATCTGCCGCGACAAGACAAGTCCGATACCGCTTCCCTGCGGCTTGGTCGTGTAGAATGGCACGAACACATTGCTCGGATTCATGAGTCCGGGACCGTTGTCCTCGATGGTGAGGATCAGATCCTCGTCAAGGACCCTCCAGCCGAGAACAATCATCGGCTGTCCCGGCATCTCGGACTTGCTTCCATTTTCGGGCCTTGCGACCGGAAGAAGCACGGCTTCCGCGGCATTCCGCAGCAGGTTGATGAGCATTTGTTCCAGCTGGTCGGGATCGGCGGTGAGCGTGATGTCGGGCCCGGGCAGAACTGTGATCGCCACGCGAGTCTCTAGCGTCGCAGCCTGGCGCACGAGTTCCGTCACCAAGCAGTCGCGCAGCACCGGGGGCGGCATTTGCGCCAGCTGGCGGTAGGCCTGGAGGAAGCGGTTCAGCGACGCAGCGCGGGTCTCGATGATTCCCAATCCACGCTCGAAGTCCTGGCGCTGGTCCGGTTGCACATTCATTCCGGCTATGCGCGCATTGAGGCTACCGGCGATGGATTTGATCGGCGCGAGCGAGTTGTTGAGTTCGTGGCCAATCACGCGGATTAACCGCTGCCAGGCGCGCCGCTCCTCTTCGCGCAAGGCACGGCTGACATCGGAAAGAACGACAAGAGTGTGCGGCAGGCCGTTCTGGCGAAACAAGCTGCGGCGCACCAGCCAACGCGCTTCACTTATGAAGCGCAGATTGACCGGCGTTTCGTTTTCGCAGGTGAGAGTGGGTTGCAGGCCCAGATCCGATGCGCCCTTACCCAGCAATTCCGCAGTCGGTTGTTGCAGCAGCTTTTCGGCGGCGGAGTTCACCAGACGCAATTTGCCGGCCGGATCGAACGCGAAGATCGGGATATCGACTTCCTCCACGACACGCTGCAGCAACGCTGTGGCTTCGATGACTCCAGTGCGGTGTTGCGAGAGCAGATCGGCGAGCGCATTCACTTCAATCGACAGTTCACCCAATGCGTCGTTGGGAACCGCCAGCCGCGCACGAAAAGAATAATCCTCTTCGCGCAAAGCACCGACGACGTTGGCCAAGGTTTGCAGGGGGCGAACGATGTGATCGTGCAGAGCGGTTCCCAGCAGGAGACAGACCAGCGCCTCGCCGCCGAGGAACAGAAGTTTCGATTCGAACGTCCAGGGCAAAAGCCAGACAAGCATGCCAGTCGTCAGCAAACCCGGCACTGCCAGCAGAATGCAATAGCGGATGACACGACGCTCGAACACCGCTCGTGGCTTGGGAACGGTACGTTTTGAGGAAGTCCGTGCGAGTGGGCTAGAGCCCATACTTTTCCATCCGCCGATACAGCGCGCCTCGACTCAGGCCCAGAGCTTCCGCGGCATGGCTCACGTTGCCCTGAAAGCGTTGCAGCGCTTTGCGGATCAGAATAGTCTCAACCGCTTCCAGACTCAATTCTTCCAGGTTTGGAGAGGAAGCCTTCTGAATGCCCAGGCCGAGGTCGCCGGGCTGTATCTGCTCGCCCCGGCACATCAGGACGGCACGTTCGACGGTGTGTTCGAGTTCGCGAACATTGCCAGGCCACGAGTACTGCATGAGGCTTTGTAACGCAGGCGGATCGATCCCGTGGACCGCTCGCCGATAACGCGCAGCGTATTCGGCGAGAAAATGCATGACCAGCACCGGAATGTCTTCTCGACGCTCGCGCAGCGCCGGCAAATGAAGCTCAACGGTGTTGAGGCGGAACAGCAAGTCTTCGCGAAACTCACCCCGCTGGCACGCCGCGACGAGGTCGGCGTTGGTCGCCGAGATCATGCGGACGTCGACTTGCTGGCTGCGCGAAGAGCCAACCCGCTCGATTTCTCCATTCTCAATCACGCGCAGCAACTTTGCCTGCTGGCGCAGAGGAACGTTGCCAATTTCGTCCAGAAAGATGCTGCCAGCATTGGCCAATTCAAATCGGCCGATGCGGTCCGAGCGCGCATCGGTGAACGCGCCTTTCACGTGCCCGAAGAGTTCGCTTTCAAAAACGCCTTCCGCCAGTCCGCCAGTGTTGACGGCGATGAATGGCCGCGCGGCGCGAGCAGAAAGTACATGAACCGTGCGAGCCACGACTTCTTTTCCAGTGCCATGCTCGCCCGTGATCAAGACATTCGCATCGGAAGGCGCAATGCGCGCAATGGTTTCAAGTAACGGCTGCATCGAGGGCGCGGTGGCGATGAATTCGGGGCGTCCTTGCGCGCTGAGCAGGCGATTTTCTGCCGCCAAGCGTTCGGCCTCCTGCAGAGCGCGGTGCAGCTCGACCTGCGTCCGCAAAATCGAGACCAGACGCTCGTTTTCCCATGGTTTCTGGATGAAATCGCGCGCTCCCCGCCGCATCGCTTCCACGGCCAGCTCGACATTGCCCCACGCGGTCATGACGATCACCGGAAGAGTACTGTCGAGCGCAACGATTTCCGAGAGCAGATCGAGACCTTCCTGACCGGAGGTCGTGTCGCGCGTGTAGTTGAGGTCAATCAGAACGGCGTCATACGATCCGCCACCCAGCGTTTCGCGCACCATGGTGGGCGAGCGGGCAGTGTCGACCTTGTAACCTTGCGGCTTCAACAGCAGTTCGAGCGCTTCAAGGATGTGCTCCTGGTCGTCGGCCGCGAGAATGCGAGGAGAACGCGCGCCCGTCCTAGTCAGCACGGGAGCACTTGGGTCGCGTTGATGAACCGATAGCGGCATGGTTTACGGTGCGGAATTGCTGGCTCGGCTTTCGATGGCGGCCTTGATTTCGATTCCATTATCGTCCAAAGTGCTGGCGGTTGCGCGTTCCAGCTCGACTCTAGCTTTTTTGTAAACCGTCATCGCGGTAACCAGATCGAGCTGGGCAAGAGCAAGATCGTGTTGCGCGCTTAGCGTCTGGAACGTCGAGCCCGCCCCCAAATCCTGCTCTTTCTGCGTGATTTCGAAGGTGCGCTGCGCCAAGTCGCGAGCTTTGCGGGCGGCATCGACACGAGCCGCGGTCTGTTCGAGCGCATATTCCGCGTTGCGGACTTCGATCCGGATCTGGTTGCGCAATTCTTCACGGCGAAGTTGCGCTTGACGATATTCCAGCTCGGAGCGGTACTGATCAGCCTTGGCAATGCGGTTGCGAATGGGAATGTTCAGGCTCAAACCCACGTAGTAATCCGGAGCCGAATTGTTGAAAGTGTTCTGCAAGGCGCCGGAGTAACCGATCGGGACGGTCGAACTATTAGTCTCTCCAGGAATGTTGAAGAGTGGATTCAGCGGGCCGGCGAGTCCCGAGCCCCCATAGAATCCAACCAATGAGAGTGACGGCAGCAAGTTGTTTTTTGCGGCCTGGCGGCTGATCTGCCGGTTCACGAGATCAACGTCCGATTCCAACAGCTCAGGCCGATCATGCAGGGCGTCATTAATCAGGTCTTGCACCGGGCGCGCGGACACGATCTCGGTGTTCTCCAGCCGATCCGTGGGCACCACAGGAACGGACTCCAGTACGGGATCATCGAGATTTCGGGTGAGGGCGTTTTTCATGAGCAGTTCTTCCAGCTGCAGGGAGGTGCGCGCGACGGTCAGATCCTGATCGCGGCGAGAGACTTCGGCTTCCGCGCGCATGACATCCATGGCTGGAACGCTTTCGAGCTGGAGCTGCTTTTTCGCATTGTCGAGCGACTGCCGCGCGAAGGCCAGCGATTGCTCATTGACTTGGGCCTGTTCGTAAGCATTGACCAGGTCCCAATAAATGTTCTCGATCTGGGTAACCGTTGCGATGACCTGATCCTTGAAGGCGATGTCGGAAATCTTCTTGTTGTTCTTGGCGATACGGAGATAACGAAGATTCGGTCCAAAACCGAATCCGGCGAGCAGCTGCTGTTGGATGGTGAGCTGAAACATTGAGCTCAGCGCAGGAGACAGGTTGAAGTATGGGCTGTTGGTGGTCTGGCGGCTATTGTTGAATTGGAACAATAGGCTGGTGCCAGAGGAGAACGCTTGCGAGTAGGCAAAGTTCGCCTGGCCGGTATTCAGCTGCAATAAGCGTACGCCATAGATCTGCAAATTGGCCAGCGGTGAAGTCTCGTGCTGGGCGCCAATGGTCGCGGTAATGTCCGGGTCATAGATAGAAACGGGTGCACCCACGCCCAACGTCGACTGCACCAGGCCGGCTGCGCCTGCGCCCGCGCCGCCGGCACCGCCGGTCGTACCTCCAGCGCCGGCGCCGGGAGCACCGGTGCCGAAGCCTCCGACTCCACCGCCGGGAGTGCCTTGCACCACGCCCGTATTGACGCCGCGAAATACGCCACCTGCTTTCGTGCGGAGAACGTCGGTGTCGGCGATGGGGAGGTTATAGCGCGCGATGGCAATATCGAGGTTGTCTTCGAGCGCGATCCGGATGGCATCTTTAAGCGACAAATTCAATTTGCCATCTTGGATGAGCTGATTGATCAGAGCCGAATTCGTCAGCTGCGGTTCGGGCACCTGCGCAGGCGAATATGCGCTGAACGGGTTCGAGGACTTCGGCATCTCAAACGGAACCGAGACATTGGTTGTGCTTTGCGCCGTGGCGTTGACGGAGAAGCCACAGAAAAGTGTGGCGCAAAGCAGCTGAGCGGCGTAGGGGGCCCGAATTTTCATTGTTTCACCGCCTCTTGCGGCTGAAGCTGGGGATTGGCCGTGTCGCTGACCATCCATCCGTCGCGCAATTGAATTGTTCGTGAACCGTAAGCGGCGTTCGCGTCGGAGTGCGTCACCTGCACAATCGTTGTGCCTTGCTGATTGAGTTCGCGGAACAGTTCCATAATCTCCTTGGCCTGCGAGGAATGCAGATTGCCCGTGGGTTCGTCGGCGAGCAGAAGCGCCGGCTTGTGAATCACCGCGCGCGCAATGCCGACCAGCTGCTGCTGGCCTCCGGAGAGCTGGCTGGGGAATAGATCTTTCTTGGCGACAATCTGAAACTGATCGAGCGTGTTGGCGACCATCCCCTGCCGCTGCTTCTGCGGGATGTCTTTATAGGAAAGGGGCAGGTCGATGTTCTCTTTGACCGTGAGATCGTCGAGCAGGTGATAACTCTGAAAGACCATGCCGATATTGCGCTTGGCGAGATCGGCGCGCTGCTTGCGCTTCATCTCGTGCACGGCCTGATCGCGAAACCAGAATTCGCCATCCCAGCCGTCATCCAGGAGGGCGAGGACGTTTAGTATCGACGACTTGCCTGCCCCGGAAGGCCCCATGATGGTGATGAATTCGCCTTCGCGAATTTCCAGGTTGATCCGCCGCAAGACCCAGAACTGTCCGGCGGGAGTTTTGTAACTACGTTCGAGATTTTTGAGTTGAATCATGTCGTTGTTGAGTTCTCCTACTCCTCTCGCAAGGTTTCCGCAGGGTCGATGCGCGC
>JASHRE010000271.1 GCA_030037515.1 Candidatus Sulfotelmatobacter sp. | reverse complement strand
CGTGCAATCCGCGCAGCACACAGGCCAGAGGTTCGGTCATCGCCGCATCCTCAAAGCTCACGTTCGGCGGAATGACCAGCATATTCAGTTCCACGATCCGCCGCGGCACGCGAATGTATTCCGCATACGCGCCGTTATTAAAGAGCAAATCTTCGCAAAGATTTTCCTGATGTTTCGAGCAATAGAAGCACATCTGGCACGGGGCGGAATTCAGAGCAACCACGCGCATGCCTTTCTTGAATCCGTTGACACCGGCGCCGACTTCTTCGATCACTCCGGCGAGTTCATGGCCAAACAGCGCGGGTGGAACGATCATGCGCGCGTGATATCCGCGCTGAAAAACTTTCAGATCTGTGCCGCAGGTCAGAGCGACCTGCACCTTGACTAAAACTTCTCCATCACCCACGCGGGGAATGGGGACTTTCTCGATCTTGAGATCTTCTTTGCCGTACAAAACGGCAGCCGTCATTTTTCCGTTCACTTCGACGTTCCTTCCGAGCTTACGAAGCCCAACTCGCGCCGGGCTGAATCAAGACCTTCATGGAAGACGATTGCGGATGCGCCGCCAGATCGATCGCCTCAGTTGCCCGCGTGAGCGCGAAGCGATGGCTCACCAGCCTCTCCAGATCCATTTCGCGATTCATCACGAAACGCACCGAGTCTTCCTGCAGATCGACCGAAGCGCTGTAGGAACCGAGCAGCGTCTTCTCCTCTACGCAAACCGCCGCCGGATCGATCACAGCCTCCCCATGTTGTGTCTGCGCAAAAAGCAAAACTCGCCCTCCCGGACGAGCCGCATCCATCGCGGTGCGAATCAGAGCGTTCCCGCCAACTGCGAGAATCACCGCATCGGCCCCGCGTCCCTCCGTGAGTTCGCGAATCCGCTCGATTACGTTTTGCCGCGATGCATCGATTGTACGCCCGAGCCCAAAACTTGCTCCTATTTTAAGCCTCTCGGGATACAAATCGGAAGTCACGAGGTGTGCCCCCACCCTTTTCGCCAATACGCTCAACATGATACCGATCGGCCCCTGCCCGATCGTCAGCAGGGTTTCGCCGGGTTCAAGCCGCAAAACTTCAATGCCTTTCATGCAGGTGTTTACCGGCTCGACGAAGCAAGCCTGCTCAAATGAAATGCCGTCCGGAATGCGAACGGTACCATCCTCGACAACCCAATCCATCACGCGGACGTATTCGGCGAACCCCCCGCCGGAAGGCTCGAATCCCGCTGTGCAGCCGACTTTCTTGTATGTGTCGCACTGAGCAAAGGTCTTGTGACGGCAATAAAAGCACATGCGGCACGGGATGTGATGAAACACAACCACGCGATCTCCGGGTTTGTGCTTCCTCACTTTTTCGCCGACCGCGACCACCACCCCGGAAGTCTCGTGTCCGAAGATACGCGGAGCAGAATGCGACCCGGTCGAGATTTTCTTGAGGTCGGTCCCGCATACGCCGCAAGAATGCACGCGCACCAGCATCTCGCCGGCACCAATCTTCGGCACAGGCACGGTTTCCAGACGAACGTCATTTATGCCACGATAGACGGCGGCAAGCATGTTGGCGGGAATCGATGCCGGATCGGTTTCGACGGCGTACTGCCCAGCAATGGACATGAACCCAGTTTAGATGAGAATTCGTATCAATTCGCACCACAAGCGTGGGATGCGAATTATTGTAAAGCACGGAAAACGCAACCCGCTCAGATCTCACCCCCTGGCATCCGCCCCTGGCTTTGACCCGGAGCGCCGCTTTGACAATTCACCACTTCGTCCGACTTCTCGGAGATAATCCAGGCTGTGATGAAACGGATTCGCAGGGGAAATCAGATAATCTGCCGCGACCGGGAACGGACATCTTCAGCACACGCGCGCATGACCGCCGGATATCCGGAGGGATGGCTAGTTTATTGGGCGGGCGAACTTGTCGACTCAGGCGCTTGACCGACGGTGACGCCGGCTTTCAGTACTGTTTCCGTCGCAGCCACAGACCGACTGCGTTGGCAGACTTTGGCGACGAGGCGTTGGCCTTAGAGTACTCAACCAGATTGGCCTGGTAATCTCCGAAGATCCGGACTGGCCGTCGGGTATTGCCGCCAAGCGTTAATACGAACGGTTTTTCATGCTATGCTGCGCTGGAATTCGCCGCCGATTTGCGTAATGACGTCGTTTGATGACGACGAGTTTTGATCGGCGTGAATCGGCGTTGATCCGTAGCGAAGATTTTGTGTCGAGGACTCTGTGCTGGTAGAACTGCGTCTGGAAAATTACGCCGTGATCGACAACCTGGCCGTCGAATTCGGCCATGGGCTCAACCTGCTCACCGGCGAGACCGGGGCAGGGAAGTCGATCCTGATCGACGCGCTGGCGCTACTGCTCGGCGACAAGGCTTCGAGCGAGGTCATCCGCTCCGGCGCGGATCGAGCCATGGTTTCGACAGTGTTCGAAGTGGACGCGGCGGCAGAAAAGCCAGTCAGAAAAATTCTGGAAGGCAACGGCTTGGACAAAAACGAATCCGACGACGGGTCGATCATCCTTCGCCGCGAAATCGCCACCGGCGGCAAAGGACGCGTTTTCGTCAACAATCAGCCCGCGACAGTCGCCGTCCTGCGGCTGCTCGCGCCGCACCTGGCGACCATCCATGCGCAGAACGAATCGATTTTCGCCTTTGACGGACCGGCTCGCCTTGCCCTGCTCGACAGCTTTGCCGGCAGTGAACTCGATCCCGTCGAAACTGCGTTTCAAGCGTGGAAGCAGATCCGTTCCCGCATCGACGAACTCGAACACGGCGAGCAGGATCGCCTGCG
>JASHRE010000270.1 GCA_030037515.1 Candidatus Sulfotelmatobacter sp. | reverse complement strand
GTGGCTGCCTGGCGCGAACTGGCGCGACGATTGGCGCACGAACTCAAGAATCCTCTTTTCCCCTTGCAGCTCACGGTCGAGAATCTTGTTCGCGCCCGCAGGCACAGCCCCGATCAATTCGATGAAGTCTTCGACGAGAGCACCCGAACCTTGCTGACCGAAATCGCCAACCTGAAAACGATCATCGGACGCTTCAGTGATTTCTCGAAAATGCCTGCGCCGCAATGGCGTCCGGTCCAGGTAAACGAGTTCCTGCGGGAAGTTGCGCGCTTATTTCAGGCGCAATTGCAAGCGCCGGGTGGTGCGCCAATCACTGCTAGACTCGAATTGGACGATCGCGCCGGCTCGATCGCCGCCGATCCGGAATTGCTGCATCGAGCCATTTCCAACCTTGTGCTCAATGCGATGGATGCAATGCCGAATGGCGGCACGCTTACGCTCCGTAGCCGCAGCGGTGAACAGAGAATCACAATTGAAGTCACAGATACGGGAACCGGCCTGACCCGTGCAGAGTGCGGGCGCATCTTCACTCCTTATTACACAAGCAAACAGCAAGGAACCGGACTCGGCCTGGCCATCGTTCAGTCGGTGGTCACCGACCACGGTGGCACGATCACTGTCCAAAGCGAAGCAGGACGAGGCACAACATTCGTCATGGAATTGCCCAGGAATACTCGGGCCGCGCAAGAGCAAGTTAGCGAAACTTACGATACGGCTGTTCCGGTTCCGTTCTCGGGTTAGTACGAGGTGGAAAATTGCCACTGAAAGCACATGTTCTGATCGTCGACGACGAAGCTAATACGCTGGCGTCGCTCGCGCGTGCCTTTCGCCTCTCGGGGCATGAAGCAACCGTGTCAGACAACGCGGCGAAAGCTCTCGAACTGGCCACGGGGCAAAACTTCGATCTGATCCTGTCTGACGTGGTCATGCCCGGCAAGGATGGCATTTCGCTATTAGAAGAACTGAAGAATGCCGGCGTGAGCGCTCCCGTGGTGATGATGTCGGGCCAGGCGCACATCGAGATGGCGGTGCGTGCTACTCGTCTCGGCGCGCTCGATTTTCTGGAGAAACCCATCTCGTCGGACAAACTGCTCCTCACCGTTCAGAACGCACTCAAGCTCCAGCGTTTGGAAAGCGAAAATCGGCAACTTCGCCAGCGTCTCGGCGGTCACGAGATCGTGTGGCAAGGCGAGGCCATGCGCCGCGTAATGACGCAACTTGAGCGTGTGGCTTCGACCGAATCGCGCATTTGTATTCTGGGCGAAACCGGCACCGGCAAGGAACTTATTGCACGCGCGATTCACGATCGCAGTGGACGATCTTCTGGACCTTTCATAACGGTAAATTGCGCGGCCGTCCCGGCGGAACTGATTGAATCGGAGCTATTCGGACACGAGAAAGGATCGTTCACCGGCGCATCTGGCCGCCACGCCGGGAAATTCGAGCAAGCCGATCAGGGAACGATTTTTCTCGATGAAATCGGCGACATGCCTCTGAGCATGCAGGCCAAGTTGCTGCGCGTGCTGGAAGAGAACGAAGTCGAACGCGTCGGCGGCATCAAGCCCGTCTCGGTTAATGTCCGCGTAGTGGTGGCGACGCACCGTGATCTAGAGGCGCGGGTGCGCGAACAGAAATTCCGCCAGGATTTATTCCACCGTATCTACGTCTTTCCCTTGCGACTGCCCCCGTTACGCGAGCGGCCTGAGGACATCCCAGCTCTGGTCGAGCATTTTGCCGCGCAGATCTGTCGTCAAAATGGATGGAAACCCGTTCCCTTCTCCGGCGAGGCTTTGCACGCGCTTCAGTCGCACTCGTGGCCAGGCAATGTCCGCGAACTGCGCAACCTGGTAGAATACCTGATGCTCCTTGCGACGGATGGGCAGGTCGATCTCGCGACCGTCCGGGCTGCATTGCCGAGTTCAGGCAACTCGTCGATGGCGCAGGCTGCATCTTCCGGAACTCTTGCCGAGCGCGTGCAATCGTTTGAGCGCCAGACGATTCTGGCCGAGCTGAAACGCAGTCACCACAATATGAGTTTAGCCGCCAAGACTCTGGGACTGGAGCGCAGCCATCTTTATAGGAAAGCGGAGCAGTTGGGAATTGATCTGCGCGCGTTGCGCCGCGAACAAGAGTCGCAGGAATAGCGGTCAAACACAGTTCGCGCCAGAGTTCCCTTTGAGATCCGCCGCCAGCAATCGATGAAATAAATGCTCTCCGGCTTCGCGTCGTACCGAAAGCCGCCCCGCGCCGTAAGCTCGCGATTTCAATCCGCGCTGCACATCTTCGCAAATGCCGAGATCTTCATCTTGTACCCGGTTGCCTACCTCAACCGATTGAGTATTATGTGCCCGTCGCGTCTCACCGACATCCCCGAAATAGAAATCGAAGATTACGCGACAGTGGTTCGCGTCCACAGGAACCACATAATTTGTATCCATGTATCCTTCATAGCAGTTAATCATCAGATTTGGATATTGCCAGAAATACCAGGCCCGATTTCCCTTGCGGGTGGCGGCCGTCGCAGCATCTTCGTCTGATGCAACCATCGGGCTCGACTGCAGACAATATCGGTCCTCGCACTCAATCGTGTATTGCTTGTAATCGAGCACCGAATTCAGCCCTTTATGGAGATGAGGCACGTGGTAGCCCCCGTCGAGATAGTTGTCCACGAAGACTTTCCAGTTGCAGTGGATGTCGTACGTCCGACGATCGAAAAAATGAAGTTGACTGATGCCGAGAGGCCCGACTCGTTGGCCCAATCGGCCCAGAAATCTCTTTAATGGCGCAGCCGCGGAATCAAGGCTCACGAAAACGAAACACTCCCACGTATCCGCCCGCACCGGCATCAGGCCATTCCGATTGCGATCAAAATCCTGAACGCCGTCAAACTCTGGCATTCCCTTCAGCGATCCATCCAGGCCATATTTCCACCCGTGATACGGACACTGCAGAATCGAAGACTGGCCGCAGGCTTGCGTGACCACAGCAGCCGCGTGGTGACGGCAAACATTAAAGAACGCTCGCAACTCGCCATCATTCCCTCGCACCACAACGAGCGGTTCGCCAGCGATTTGTGCGCGGACAAACTGACCCGGCTGGTTTAGCTGGCCTGTGCGGGCGACCATCTGCCAAGTGTGACTGAAAACGCTACACCGCTCCAGTTCTGCGATTCGCGGATCGATGTACCACGATGCCGGAATTGTGGAGGCCTCCGGGAGTGGCTTATGCTCGTCATAGGACGATAGGATCTGCTCGAGCGAAGCTGAAATAGTCATGTTCCCCGTGCGTGAAAACGCACTCCATGGTAATCCAAGCGTGCTCGGTCTCAAAAATCGCGTCCGGAAACTCTTTGGGTTCGGAGGACGCGATCCGCAGCTTGCGCCAAAGCGCTCGCCCGTTCGGCAAGTCTTGCCGGCGGCCTAAGGAAGTCTCTGTCCTCGCCCCGTTATCCCGCTTTTCTCATTCCCGAGGGCTCTGAGATCACCAGCGGAACTTGCACCAAGTGCTCGCTGAGGAACCAGCCCTGCAGCTCATTGGTACGCAGAATGTCGCTCACGACCAGATCGTTTGTCCCATCATCACCGAGTTCGTCGGCGCGTTCGGCCAGCTTGCGGCAATGCCCAATGATGATCTGGTGCGCATCGAGAAGTCGCGAAATCTGCACAGGAACTTCTTCGCGATCCCGCGGAGGCCGTGGAATCCGGGTTGTTTCCGCCACATCGTGTGCCATAGCCAGCGAAATCCCGCCCAACAACTGGATGCGTTCCGCAATCTCGTCGACTATTTCCACCTGCTCTGCAAAATGCTTATCAAATAAAAGATGCAGTTGATAGAAAGTCGGCCCTGCCACTTGCCAGTGCGACTTCTTATACAGGTCACTTAACGTGATCGAGTCAGCCAGCAACAGATTCAGTTGCTCGGTCATTTCCAGCCGAACTGCTTCTTCCAGCTCCAGCGGAAGCGCATGCGAAACCGTTCCGTATGCCTGAATTGGCGGTGCACTCTGGTGGATACGCGGCTGCGCGGAAACTGTCGATTGACGCGTAGTGGGGTTCTCTTGCTTAGGCACGTGTAACCTCCTGCTTACTGTTTTGCGATTGAGTTCCGGACCTAGGGCAACGAAACAGACCTGACTCGCAGTCTTAGATACTCCCACGCGGCAAAGCGATGCCGTTTTCTTTCGAGCCTCAGCACAGATGTACTGATGTACTTGTTCCGCGGCAGCAAAAGGGCCAATGCATTATATTGCGTGTTTGACGCCTCACGGCTCGATTGTTATGATCGGTGTGCGGGGTGGAGCAGTCTGGTAGCTCGTTGGGCTCATAACCCAAAGGTCGGTGGT
>JASHRE010000269.1 GCA_030037515.1 Candidatus Sulfotelmatobacter sp. | reverse complement strand
ACGGCACCGAAAACTGAGAACGGAGAACCGATGTTCGGCTTCTGATTCGTGTCCAACTCCGACCGCAATTCCACATTTCGCGAGATGCGCGAAGCAGCGCGTGAAATTTTTCGCCACGCGCTCTCGAATGCTTCCATCCGCAAGGCCTTCGAACGCCACGTAAATTGCGATCGCGGCGTGCTGCGTGTGCGGGAGGATCTCTTCCACTTGCATTCGTATTCGCACGCTCTGGTCATGGCACTGGGCAAGGCCGCGCATACGATGGCCGAAGCGCTGGCAGAACAGGTGGGGAGTTCGCTCGAAGGAATTGTCGCGAGTTCGGTCGAGCCGGCCTCACAGCTTCGTGGCTATCGCTATTTTCGTTGCGGACATCCCACGCCCAACGAGGAATCGATTCGTGCCGCCGCTGCCATGCTCAAGATGCTGCAAGCTCAACCGGCTTCGGCGCTGGTAATTTTTCTCATCAGCGGAGGCGGGTCGTCGATTCTGGAGAAACCGATCGACGACGAGATAACCCTTGCGGATCTGATCGCAACCTATCAGGCTCTGCTGCACTCCGGCGCGCCGATTGCCGAGATCAACGCCGTCCGCAAGCATCTTTCTGCGGTGAAAGGCGGACGGCTGGCACAATCCGCGTTTCCCGCGCAACAGGTATCGATTCTGGTTTCGGATGTGCCCGACAACGCGCCCGACGCGCTCGCTTCAGGCCCGACGATGCCGGATTCGTCGACCGTCGAAGATTGTTACCAGCTGGCCAAAAAATACGATCTGCTGAATCAGTTTCCGGCTTCGACGCGCGAATTGTTTGCGCGGCAGGCGCTTGAGGAGACGCCGAAATCCGATGATCCGGTGTTTCACGATTCGCGCTGGTGGACAGTGCTGTCGAATCAAACCGCAATTGAGGAGGCCAGTGTTGCGGCCAGGCGCGCCGGATTCCTGGTTCACGTCGACAATTCCTGTGACGATTGGGACTATGAACGCGCCGCCGAGCATTTACTCTCACGATTGCGCGAATCGCGAAAGCAGTTTTCGCCTGCCTGCCTGATCTCGGGGGGAGAAGTCACGGTGAAGGTCACAAAGGCGGGCATCGGCGGACGCAATCAGCAGTTTGCCCTGGCGTGCGCCGAGAAAATCGCCGGAGAGAATATCACCGTCCTCAGCGCAGGCACCGACGGCGTTGACGGAAACAGTTCCGCCGCCGGAGTCGTGGTCGATGGCACCACCCTCGATCGCGCCCGCGAACGTGGCCTTGATGCGCGAGTGGCGCTTGAAGAATTCGATGCGTATCCGTTCTTCAAAGCGCTGGGCGACACGATCGAAACCGGTCCCACAGGGAATAACTTGCGGGATCTGAGAGTTCTGCTGGCGTACTAGAGACGCGTCGAAAGCCGGTTTCCTTCGGGCGCCTTTGTGTCCTTTGCGTTGACGATTTCTTAAACCAGCGAGGACCTGAAGAACCAAGGCAGTCTAAGTTACGCCGTTTTCTTTCTTTGCTGCTGCATCTCTGCCGTGGCTTGGTCCATGGCGTGTTTCATCTCATCCATCGAAACCTCTTTCACGCGCGTCGCAATGGACCATTTGTGGCCGTACGGATCCGTGAGCCGACCGTAGCGATCACCCCAGAATTGATCCATCAGAGGCGTGTCGACCTTAGCACCGGCCCTGACTGCGCGATCAAACGCGGCATCGGCGTCTTCGACGTAAATGTGCAGGCCCGCGGGAGAGCCCTTGAGCGCTTGCGGCGAGAGCGCGCCGAAGTCAGGGAATTCGTCCGACAGCATGACGATCGAATCGCCGATCTGCAACTCAGCATGCATGACTTTGCCGTCTGGACCTTGCATGACGCCACGCGACTTGGCTGCGAAGGCTTTTTCATAGAACTCGATCGCGTGCGCTGCATCGCGCAAGGTTAAGAACGGGGTAACGCTGTGATATCCGTCAGGAATTGGTTTGACTGGCATGATGAGCTCCTGGGTGGGAATTGCGGTGAGCAACGTTTACACCACGCGTGAGTGTGTTTGGGTTAAGGGCAGGGAAGATCTGTGGCGGATCGAAAAGTATGGCGAGATCAGAAAAACCTTGTGATGCCTTCTTCCATCACAACCACACGATCTTCCATGCCGGCGGCGCGTGCTTCCTGACCTAGAAGCTGAAGAGGCTCGTCGACCGGTTCGTGCGACAGGCGGAAGGTGCCGTAGTGCATAGGCACCATCCAGCGAGACTTAAGATCGAGGAATGCGTGCATGGCATCGGCAGGGCTGGCATGCACGTTGCGGAATTGCGGCGGATTGTAGGCGCCGATGGGCAGAAGAGCCAGTTCGGGGGAGAGCCGGCGGCCGATTTCGCTGAATCCCGGGAAATACGCGGTATCTCCGGCGTGATAAACGGAGTGCTTGCCGGCCTTCAACACAAAGCCGCCGTAGCCGCGGTGCGAGTCTTTCAAAATGCGCGCCCCCCAATGGCGGGAAGGAACGTGCGTGATCGTGAGATTGCCGTGGCGCGAGCTCTTCCACCAATCGAGTTCGATGATCTCGGAAAAACCCAGATCGGAAACCAGGTCGGCGACGTGCGTCGGAATTATGATAGCCGGCGCAACCCCGCGAGTTCGCAGGTTATGGTTCACAATTGCGCGCAATGACGGGCGATGGAGATGGTCGAAGTGAGCGTGGGAGACCAGCACGACATCGATGGCCGGGAGGTCGCCGATGCGAAGTCCCGGGCGGCGCAAGCGCTTCAGGACGAACAGCCACCGGGCGAAGTTCGGGTCAACGACGGCGTTTTTCCCGCCAATCTGCAGGAAAAAACTCGCATGACCGATAAACGTGACGGCCAGTTCGCCGTTCGTGGCGAGACGTGGTTTGTAGGTCTGCCCGCGCCGAGGCGTCACCGCCGAATGCCGCACCAAGCGCCCGAACTGGGTTGCGCGTTTGCGCAGGGCCGGATTTCGAAGAGTCTGCCTGATCATTCCTGGGGGCCGCGAAAGTGGCTGCGTCAGCGCCGTTCCATCATAGCTGCGTCAGCTTTGGCGGCGGAGTAACCAAGTCGGTGCCGCGGTCAATCATCAGAAATCTGTACCCATTTTAGATGAAGTAGAGCTGAAGCGCGCTGCTATTTGATTTTCGGGGTCGCGAAGCGCCAATCGTGGGTAACATTTGGAAGCTGGCATGGAATTCGGGGCGCGCCGGATTGGGACTTTTCTAAACATCGTTCAGGACAGCAAGGCCAACAATCGCAGCTTGACCTTCCTCAACCTCGTCGTATCTAA
>JASHRE010000029.1 GCA_030037515.1 Candidatus Sulfotelmatobacter sp. | reverse complement strand
CCGTTGCAATAGCGGAGGATTGTGACTTGCTCGGCTAGACGGCCGCGGACGTTGCCCTTACAATCAAGAGAGCAATCACGTGCTCACGTCTGCCGGAAGTTGTGTTGGCAGGCGTAAGTGCTTGACTCGAAAGGTGAGGGCGCGTAGCTCAGGTGGTAGAGCAATGCCCTTTTAAGGCATGGGTCGCAGGTTCGAATCCTGCCGCGCTCACCAGTTTCATTCAATAACCACGCGGGTTTTATCGACTTTCCTTCCCCGACTTCAATCGCAGCGTTTTCGACTTGTGCCGACTTTTGTGCCGACCTTTTAACCCTACTCGTTCGACGGCTGCTAGAACGGAATCAGCCTGGGGATGGACGTATCGGGCGGAAATGCCGATGGACGAATGACCCGCTATCCGCATTAGCGTCCAGACATCACAGCCCGAAGCCCCCAGGCGCGTCAGGAACGTGTGGCGAAGCGAGTAGAGGACGAACGGCGGAACCCTCGAATCCTTCAGCGCGTGGCGATGTTGCTTCTTCGTCGTGCTGTGGTCGATGTGACCTGACTTCGTATCGGACGGCCACACCCAGCCTGTCGCGGGCTTCCCCTGTGTCATCCAGCGGGCTTCAAGAAGTTCGCGCACGCACGCCGTCATCGGAATCTGTCGGCGCGCGGCGTCGCTCTTTCCCGTCGTAATTAAGATGGTGCCATGGCGCGCATTGTCCCACACGATTTCGGGCCACCGCATTCGATGAAGTTCGTCGGGGCGCACTCCAGTATCGAAAAGCACGGTCGCGACTTCCTGTATGAACGGTGAACCTGCGCATCTTGCGCCTGGGCGCAGTATTTCTCCATCCCGTCTTTGCCCTGTTCACGATCGCGCTATTCATTATTCACGTCTACATGGGCACTGCAATGGAACGCGGAGCGTTTGGGTCGGTGATTCGCGGCGATGTATCACGGGCCTGGGCCAACCATCACCACCACAGCTGGTTCCAGCAGGTACTGCGTGAAGAAGAATCTCCCGCGAAAACGAGCGGAGATTGAACCGGCAGCCGGGAGGGAAAAGCGCGTGGGATGCACGCATCCGGCAAGCCACCGAACTCGCTTCCATCCATCCGTTCGCCGCCGAGGGACTTCGGTTCTACGCCCAAATCGCCATGCTGGAGCAGAAGATATACATGGAGCTTGAGCAAACACCGGCTCGTCCTCGTTCTTCGGATGGCATGTTGCGGGACCAATTGAATGTTTCCGCCCTCTTGCCGAAGTTCTCACCTTTTCTTACCGGCGTCGGCCACATTGCTCCACCGCCGCTGGCACAAGCTACTCGTAGCCTCGCGGAAAAAAGCTTCCCATCGCGGTCGCGGCCCATTGAAGACGTTTGGGAGTCGCCGGAGGCGGTCAACGGCAATGATGAAACGGAGGAAGGCCTTCTAGCCGAGCGATGCCTGGCGTGGCTTTTTCTTCAACCCTATGCAGAGTATCTGGCCGCGCGGCAAACTCGATTTCTTCCAGATGGAACACCTTCACGATGTCCGCTGTGCGGAAGCAACCCGATTGTCGGCGTGCTGCGTCCAGAAGGTGATGGAGCCAGCAAGTCGCTCATTTGCATGCTGTGCGCACACGAGTGGCCGTTTCGCAGAATCTACTGCCCCTCGTGCGGCGAAGAGAGAGAGACGAACATGGCATTCTATTCCGGCCCGGAAATTCCGCACGTTCGCGTGGACGTCTGCGATACCTGCCGTACTTACCTCAAGAGTGTGGATCTCACCAAGACGGGAATCGCGGTTCCAATCGTCGATGAACTTGCAGCGCTCGTGTTGGACTTGTGGGCGCGCGAACAAGGTTATCGCAAACTGCAGATGAATGTCGTGGGGATTTAAGGAAGTAAGCTGGACGTGCAAGTTGTTGTTATGGGTTGATTTGGCGGCCTTTTTAAGGCATGGGGCGCAGCTTCGGATCCTGCCGTGCTCACCATTCCACGTTGTTGAGGTCAACAGAACCCGGCATCTCACGTGGAGTTCCGTCGACGGTTTTGTTCGCAATCCTCGTGATCTCGTATCGTTCCTCTTGCTACAATCATCCCCTCATGTTTTCTGCCAGAAAGCTCGCCCGCCTGCTCTTGTTGATCGCGCTACTCGTCCCATCCGGAGTCTTGCTGAGCCTCGATCAGAGCGATGATTCATCCAAAGATGGCTCATCCAAATCCCACGCTCCGCAAAAACAGCACGACGGCTCCGACCTCGACGACGCCACTGTGATTTCCGCTCTCCAGCAGGCGCTCGAGATTAGTTCCGCGAAGGCCATTGCGCAGACAGGAAAACACGACGGTTTCCTGCAAAACGAGGCCATTCGCATCCTCCTGCCACCAAAGTTGCAAGCAATTGGCAAAAGCATGCGCATGCTGGGAAGAGGCGATGAAGTCGATGAACTCGAGATCGGCATGAATCGCGCTGCAGAAGATGCGACGCAACAGGCCAAGCCCATTTTTCTGTCCGCGTTGAAAAATCTCGTGTTCCGTGACCCTCAACTGGTCTTGACTGAAGGCGACACCGCGGCCACCGAGTATTTTCGGCGCTGGAGTTCCAACGATCTGGAAGCCACGTTCGCTCCGATCGTCCACCACTCGATGGAGCGTCTTGGCGTCATCAAGCAATATAAACATGTCCTCAAGAATGATCCCGGCGGGAACGCGATCGCCAGTGAGTTCGACCTAGACAAGTACGAAGTGGAACAAACGCTGGATGGCATTTTTGACGTGATCGCCGCGGAAGAAGGCAACATTCGCAGGGACCCTCCCGCCCAGAGTACCGACTTGCTCAAAGAAGTTTTCGGGCGAAAGTAAGGAGGGACAGACCACCCGAGCCGACACCAATGGTCTGCTCATCTCTGATCGGCCAATTACCTCCGTAACGTTTGAGGGCTTACCATTTCGCTTTACCCTTGAAGTGCACAGTTGCGCTTTCGAGGAGCGAGCTATCTCCGTCACCAATCCATCTGCAGCGCAAAGCGCACGGGCGGCGTCGGCGCGCGCCTTTGTTCACAGCCTCAACATCCTCATCAAGTACGCTCGGATGTACGGCTACGAGCACAAGCGTACCGAAGCGCAGTTTGAGATCACTTGGAACGAGTTGCAGCAAGGCTTGCCCTCCACCGGCGATGCCGGATTCCTGTTGGGCGTTTCTGACAATAAACTTCTGCTCGACGGAATTCCGCTAGAAACGGGAAATGCCGAACGCAGTTTCGCAACTCTGCTCACAACCGCCGGGCTGGCGAGCTTGCATTTCTCGAGGGACGTCACGATCGAAGATTTTACGCGCTTGGTGCGTGCTTTTACGGTCGCGGGCTCCAAGGCGACTGACGTTGCCAAGCAGATCAAAGAATCGCTCGGCGCGGGCAAGCAGAACAGTACGATCAAGGTCAATGAGGTGAAGTTCGTGGCTGCCGATCCGCTGACTGGCGACGTGAGCATTGCGGCGCAGATCGCTGCCCAGACGCTGGGTCCCGAATTCAAGCAGTGGCTCAACGATCCCCAAAAACTTCTGCAGTTGATTGCCGCCGCCGAAGGCGCAAATTCCGGCGGAGGTGGGCAAGGCGCTCCCGGAGTTCCGGTGGTACCTTTGGGAAGCGTCCCCAAT
>JASHRE010000268.1 GCA_030037515.1 Candidatus Sulfotelmatobacter sp. | reverse complement strand
GCTCAGCGCATTGAAGATGATGATCTCATCGAGCCGGTTCAGGAACTCGGGATTGAACGTGCGCTTCACTTCGTTCCGGACCAGATCTTCGACTTTCTCCGAAATCATGTCTTCTTTCGTCGATTGGAAGCCCAGGCCCTCGCGCTTCTGGAGGTGTCGCGCTCCAATATTCGACGTCATGATGATGATCGTGTTCTTGAAGTCGACCGTGTTGCCGAGTCCATCGGTCAACTGGCCGTCTTCAAAAACCTGCAGCAAGATGTTGAAGACATCCGGATGCGCCTTCTCGATTTCATCGAGCAGGACGACCGAGTACGGCGCGCGCTTCACACGCTCGGTCAGCTGGCCGCCCTCTTCGTAGCCAACGTATCCCGGCGGCGAGCCGATCAGCTTCGAGACCGAGTGCTTTTCCATGAATTCCGACATATCGAAGCGGACTAGCGCCTTCTCTGTGCCGAACATGAATTGCGCCAGCGTGCGCGCGACTTCGGTCTTGCCGACGCCCGTCGGTCCCAGGAACAGGAATGAACCGATCGGCCGGTTCGGGTTCTTCAATCCAGCGCGTGAGCGGCGGATGGCGCGAGCCAGTGCGCTGATCGATTTATCCTGCGAGATGATGCGCTTGTGCAGCTCTTCTTCGATGCGCAGCAGCTTCTGAGTTTCCTCTTCTTTGATCGAGGTGATCGGCACGCCGGTCCACCGCGAGACAACGTCTTCGATGTCCTCGCGGTTGACCACTCCGGTCGACGATTCGTCGAGATGATATTTCTCGCGCAGGGCGCGCAGGTTCTCGCGCTCCTTGCGCTCTTCGTCGGAGTAAAAACGCGCCTTCTCAAACTCGTGATTCGCGATGGCGTTTTCCATGCGATGCACGATGAACTTGATCCGCTTCTGCACCTCGGTGATCTCTTCCGGCAGCGAAGTCTGGCGCAGCTTCACGCGGGCACCGGCTTCGTCGACCAAGTCGATTGCCTTGTCGGGGAGGAAGCGATCGGGAATGTAGCGGTTCGAATGCGAGACGGCGAAGTTGATGGCGTCGTCGGTGTAGGTCACGGCGTGGAACTTCTCGTAGCGGTCTTTGATTCCGAATAGGATCTTGACCGCGTCCGATTCGGTTGGAGGCGGAACCTTCACCGCCTGGAACCGCCGTTCCAGCGACCGATCCTTTTCGATCGATTTGCGATATTCGCCCGGAGTGGTTGCTCCAATGCACTGAATCTCGCCACGGGAGAGCGCAGGCTTGAGTATGTTGGCGGCGTCGAGCGAACCTTCGGCCGATCCGGCGCCAACCAGAGTGTGCAACTCATCGATGAAGATGATGGAATTCTGCGACTCCATCAGTTCTTTCATGATCGTCTTCAGCCGTTCTTCGAACTGGCCGCGGTACTTGGTTCCGGCAACGATTAAAGAAAGATCAAGCGCCAGAATTCTCTTATCCGCAAGAAATGACGGGACTTCGCCATCGGCGATGCGCTGCGCCAGGCCTTCGACGATGGCAGTTTTGCCTACGCCCGGCTCGCCGATCAGGACCGGATTGTTCTTCGTGCGGCGGCAAAGAATCTGGATCACGCGGTCGACTTCGCCTTCGCGTCCAACCAGCGGGTCGAGCTGGCTGTCCATGGCGGCTTGGGTCAAATCGCGCGAGAATTCCGCCAGCAGCGAACTTTCACGTTGCCGCTGCGGCTGAGCTTTCTCTTGGGTCGTCCGCGCCAGTTCCTCGCGGATGGTCGACAGGCGCAGCCCTCGCTCGTGCAAGATCTCGGCGGCAAAGCACTTCTCTTCTCTTAGTAGACCCAAGAGCAGATGCTCAGTGCCGATATGGCGATGCGAAAGGCGCTCGGCTTCTTCGGCGGCGTACGCCAGCACGCGCTTGCACTCGTTGCTCAGCGGCAGATCGACCGACGTCGAAACTTTCTCCCGGATCGTCGTATGTCCTTCGATCTGCTTGCGAATCGACTCAACCGAGGCATGAGAGCGCAGAAAACGATTGGTCAGGGCTTTATCTTCCCGCAACAGTCCCAGAAGCAGGTGCTCAGTTTCGATGTAGGGCGACCCGAACTGGCTGGCCTCGTAGCGTGCGAAGAAGATCACGCGCCTGGCTTTTTCCGTATATCGTTCAAACATAATGCCCTTCCCCCTGAAAAATCCCGGCCGGGAAGAACCTCGCTGCCCGACCTACCAATTTCAACCCGGTTCGTTCCAATCGTTATGAGTACATTATGCAATCAAAGGGCCCCGAAACCAAACAAAGAAGCTGTTCTAACCCCCTCATCGCATTACCAACGGAACCATGCTTCGGTTCCGATCAGCTCCATCTGCGAAAACTCCGTTGCACTTTCTCGGACTAATTTTGCTTCTCCCGTCCTTCACTCAGGCCGGCAGCGACTCCGGAGAAACCTCCTCTGCTATACCGCGGCGCAACCGCAACACGCGATGGCACCGTCGTGCGAAAGATAAGTTGTGCGTTGCGATCAGGGAGGTGAGTTGGTGCTCTTGATGCAGTCGGGAGATCAGAGCGAACACCGCTTCGGCCGTCTGTCCATCGAGATCGCCGGTCGGTTCGTCGGCCAGCAGAAGCTTCGGACGCGTGATCAACGCCCGGGCCAGCGCGACGCGCTGTTGCTCTCCGCCGGAAAGCTCACCCGAACGGTGACGGGCCCTGTCTCCCAGTCCGACCTCGCTCAGCCAGCGCAAAGCCTCCGGTTCGACCTGCTCCCAGGCCTGGCCCCGCAACAACAGCGGCATGGCGACGTTTTCCACGGCTGTGAATTCGGGCAGCAGATAATGAAACTGCCACACAAACCCTGTCTCGCGATTGCGAAAATCCGCGGCTTGGTCCTGTGACAGCGAATTCAGGTGCAAGTTGGCGCAGTATACGTCACCCGCAGAAGCACGATCAAGAGAGCTCAGGATGTGCAACAAGGTGCTCTTGCCCGCTCCTGACTCGCCGACGATTGCGAGCATCTCCCCCCGCCTCACTGCGAACGACAGATTTTCAAATAACACCAGGTTCGACTCGCCCGACCGAAAAACCTTCTTCAGTCCCTCAACTCGCAGCATCTCGGTATTTTAGATGCAGAGGCAATAACTTTCGTTCCAGTCGAGCTTTGAGGGGGCTTGCTGCGCCGGCTACCTGAAAAAGGTCGACGCTTGCTGCGAGCGACGTAGGGCATGTGAAGTTCCGCTTTGGAGCGTTCCACAGAGAAACATCATAATTCGCTTTTTTTTCGCTTCCGTGCGAATGTATAATCCGGCCAGCTTAATTATTTTGCACTTATATAAGGAGCCACCCATGGCGGACGAACGGGGCAAAGCGATCGACCTCGCAGTTTCACAAATTGAAAAACAATTCGGCAAAGGCTCGATCATGCGGTTGGGATCGAAAGAAGCGATCGTCCCGATCTCGGTGATCTCGACGGGAGCGATTTCTTTTGATTCTGCTTTGGGCGTGGGTGGATTCCCCCGCGGACGGGTGATTGAGGTCTTCGGTCCTGAATCTTCAGGCAAAACGACGATCACTCTACAGGTCATTGCCGAGGCGCAGAAATCCGGGGGCATGGCCGCGTTTGTTGATGCTGAGCACGCGCTCGACCCCGGCTATGCAAAAAAGCTGGGTGTCGATGTCGATAACCTTCTCGTCTCCCAGCCGGATTACGGCGAGCAGGCGCTCGAAATCACCGAGGCGCTGGTGCGCTCGAATGCGATCGATGTTCTGGTTGTCGATTCGGTTGCGGCTCTGGTTCCGAAGGCTGAACTCGATGGCGAGATGGGAGACAGCCATGTCGGCCTGCAGGCGCGGCTCATGTCACAGGCCCTGCGCAAGCTGACTGGAACGGTTTCAAAGTCACGCACCTGCCTGATCTTCATAAATCAGATTCGCGAAAAAATCGGCGTCATGTTTGGGAACCCGGAAACGACAACCGGCGGACGGGCGCTGAAATTCTATTCGTCCGTGCGCATCGATATCCGCCGCATCGCTGCCATCAAAGAGGGCGAGATGGTGGTCGGCTCGCGAACGAAGGTGAAAGTCGTCAAGAATAAAGTCGCGGCGCCGTTCCGCGAAGCCGAGTTCGACATTCTTTATGGTGAAGGCATTTCGCGCGAAGGCGACCTGCTGGATCTCGCCGTCAACAACAATATCGTCGACAAATCCGGCTCGTGGTTCAGCTACAAAAGCGAACGCATCGGCCAGGGACGCGAAAACGCCCGCCAGTTCTTGAAAGACAATAAGGATGTCATGGCCAAGCTGGATACAGAAGTCCGTAAGGCGCTGGGACTCGCAGCACCGCAGGCGCAGGCCGCCGGAGCGAGCACCGGAACCACTGGGAAAGTTGCAACCATGCCGACCGGGACGGAATCGGTGAAGCCGCCGATCGTGGCGGCAAAACGGTAAGGGTCCGGCCTGCCAGGGCGCGGCTTTGGCAGATTGTGACCCCGAGTTTTTAAAATTGTCATGCACAGCAAAGCCAGGATCCCGGCTCCGCTCGGGAAAACCCGGCTGCAAAAACGTCTCAATTGCCATCCTCGCTTCCGCCCGCATAGAATCTGTTTGTCGTCCGCGCGAACTCAGCAACGCCAGCGCAGCAGGCGAGGCAAAGCTTGAACAAAGGCACGGCCATCTATCCCGGATCGTTCGATCCACCCACCAACGGTCATCTGGACCTGATTCAGCGCGGCGCGAAAATTTTTGATGAGCTGGTGGTCGCCATCCTGCGCAATTCGGAAAAGAGTCCGATGTTCAGCGTCGCCGAGCGCGCCGATATGCTACGCGAACTCACGGCCGATCTGTCCAACGTCCGCATCGATACATTCGATGGCTTGATGGTCGAGTACGCGAAATCGATCGAAGCGACCTGCGTGCTGCGCGGCATTCGCGCCATCAGCGACTACGAATACGAGCTGCAGATGGCGCTGATGAACCGCAAACTCGAACCAACGCTCGAGACCGTCTTCATGATGCCCGCCGACAAGTATTCGTACGTGAGTTCGCGCCTGGTGCGTGAGGTCGCGCAGGCCGGAGGGCCGGTGAAGGGTCTTGTCCCCGAAATCGTCGAACACAAACTGCGCGAAAAACTCGATCCCGCGTACAAGTTGCAACCCGAATTGATCGAAGTCTCAAGGAAAAGGAAAAGGAAGGCATGACCACGGCCACCACCGAAGCACTACGTCTGACCAACCGCATCAACCGCATCGAACCCTCCGCCACCATGGCGGTCGTAGCCGAAGCCGATAAGCTCCGCTCGCAAGGCATCGATGTTGTTGATTTCGGCGCAGGCGAGCCCCATTTCCCCACTCCGCAGCACATTAAAGACGCGGCCATTGCCGCGATCCAGGGCAATTTCACCAAGTACACCGCCGTTGCGGGCACGGCAGAATTGCGGGACGCGATTGCGCATCGCCACAAGGTGGATTTCGATTCCGATTACCGGCGCGAGGAAGTCATTGCGTCAGTGGGCGGCAAGCAGGCGCTGTTCAATGCGATTCAGGTTCTGGTCGATCACGGCGACGAAGTCATCCTGCCCGTACCTTATTGGGTTTCGTTCAAAGACATCGTGCGTTACGCCGGCGGCGACTGCGTGCTGCTCCGTGCCGATGAAGCACAAGGCTTTCGCGTCACCGCGGAAATGGTCGCGCGCCTGGTGACGCCGCGAACGAAAGCCATCATTCTGAATTCGCCTTCGAATCCCTCGGGCGCGGTGATGAGCCGGGAAGATATGACCGCGGTGGTTCGGCTGGCGCATCACCGGGGTATCTGGGTTCTGTCGGACGAGTGCTACGTCTACCTGAACTACACCGACGGGACTTTCTCGGTCGGAGGATTGCGCGAGTACAAAGAACGCTTCGTCTTGCTCGGGTCGCTCTCGAAAACTTACGCGATGACCGGCTGGCGTCTTGGATACGCTCTGGCTCCGGCCGCTGTGACCGCCGCGATGTCAAAGCTGCAGAGCCAGTCCACGTCGAATCCGACGTCGATTGTCCAAAAAGCCGGCGTTGCCGCCCTCAGAGGACCGCAGGAGTGTGTCGAGCAGATGCGGCGCGAATACATTCAACTGCGCGATCACGTTGTCAAAGGGCTGCGCTCGATTCCCGGCGTTAGTTGCTCCACTCCGGAGGGCGCGTTCTACGCGTACCCGAACATTTCGTCTTTCCTTGGACGCGGCGGGTTGAAGTCGGCCTCCGATGTGGCGAGTCGGCTCTTGCGGGAAGCGCATGTGGCAACTGTGCCGGGCGAGGGTTTCGGCACGAGCGAGAACATTCGGGTTTCCTACGCGACCTCCAAGGCGGAACTGGATCGCGGACTGGAACGCATGCACAAGTTTTTCGGCGCGCTGTAAGGAACTGAGCCACGCCCCGCCCGCAGGCGTTCGCTTCGCCTGAGCAGTTGCGGCACCCGGTTTGTTCCCCACCACTGTAACGCTGGCGCGGGGGGACACGCCTGTGTCCTCCCCAACCGCTTTGCCCTGGCACGTTGCCGCCGAAGGGCTGCCGCGCGAAACGGATCCCAAACGTGTCTCCGATGGACTCATGAGTTCAATGAGGCGCTAAGACAACAGCAAATTAACGTTCCCGCAGGCGTACGAGGAAGCTCTGACTGGGCAGGCGCGGAAATCGCAAATTGGCCGAGGGGTCGCGTTGTTGCCAACCACACCGACATCATTGGCTGGTTTTTGACCCTTAGGCTAGGGTTGCAGCAGATAACCCGGCTTGGCTTCACAGCGGTAGAGCTTGGTCTGGTTTTGGCTGACTTCGTCCTCGCAAGTGGCCCAACTCAGAAGCAGATCCGGACCAAGTGGAAAAATGATGTTTTCTCCGCCAATATCGGCTTGCAGGCTCAGTCCTTCGGCGTCGGCGGGCAGAGTAAAATCGAGCGTGCGGTCGAAGATCACGGGATACGACTGATGTTCGGTCTGTGCCACGAGGAAGTGGTTGACTTCGGCTTCGACGAGAAAGATCGTGGTGTCGGACCAGTTGAGCACTTTTGCCGTCAGCGTCGGACCGCCTTGGGCAAAGTTGTCTGACAGAACCTCGGTGAACGGACAAGGCCCGGCGATGCATGAAAGACGGGCGTTATGGAATTCATTGCCTGGCCCCGCGCTCAAGCTAAGTGTGCCGATGCCAGCCTTCCATTTGCCATCGGGCGAGCAGACGGGACCGCGATTGCAGGGAATGTTGGCCTTGTTTACGATTGCGAAGGTTTTCACGGCGCTGCCAACATCGATGGAACGCAATGTCTTGAAAGAGTAGCGCACCACGATGTTACCGATCTTTACCGACGGTTTGCCCGACTCCGACCGGGGTTTGGGCGGAATCGGCTGCATGTGCGCGATATAAAGCTTGTCCGCGGCGACATCGTGCAAATCGAGCGGCTGATATCCAGGATGACGAAAGCTCAGCGTGATCGGCTGGCCGCGTCGCACTCGTTTCAGCAGGCGCAAAGCAAAGAAACCCGACGAGTTCGATTTGGCGGGAGCCAAGGCCAAACCGTCTGCCACTCTGATTTCGACGTTCGAAATAGGCAGTTCCTTGCGGAAATCGGAACTTTGGACCGTGACCGCCCCGGACAGGGTAAGGGGATGACGGCGAAAGTGGACGAACAAGACGGCGCCGCCAAATCCTATAAGCGCAGCCAACAGCAGATGAAGAAGGATTCGAGTGAAACGTTGCATCGGAGAACCCCTTAATTTTACGGGAGATTCGTATTATTTGGGGCAGAAAGGCTGCGAAAGTGGCCGGAATCATTTAACATTTAAGCAATCCGAAAAATGAGGGGTTCTAATCTGCACAGGTATTCACGCCGGGAGTTTGGGCGAAAAATGCTGGGCTTACTGGGCGCGATTCCGCTGGCCGAAATGGCAGTGTCTGCACAACCCGGAAGGCTACCCGAG
>JASHRE010000267.1 GCA_030037515.1 Candidatus Sulfotelmatobacter sp. | reverse complement strand
GTTAGTTTTTGTGCGCCAACTGCGGGGCCCGCATTTGAGCACATGTCCATGATGCAGCAATCGATCGAGCATGGCGGTGACGGCCGCGGTATCGCCGAGTAGTTTCCCCCAATCCTCCACCGGTCGGTTGGAGGTGAGCAGGGTACTGACACGCTCATAGCGACGCATCACGATTTCGAGTAAGTCCTCGGCGGCTGTGGTGGGCAACTTTCGCATGCCCAGATCATCGATGATGAGCAGGGGCACGGTGGAAAATAATTCCATCTTCTCTTTGCGGTCGCCGTCGAGCGTTGCGTCCGCCAGATCCTCGAGTAATTTGTGGGCCTCGCGATACAACACGCGATAGCCCTGCTGAATCGCCATTTGTCCGATGGCTTGGGCTAAATGACTTTTTCCCGTGCCAGCGGGACCGAGAAAAAGCCCGTCTTCATGGCGAGCCACAAAGGTTGTGCTGGCGAGATCAAACACTAAACTGCGATTCATTTTCGGGTTGAAGCTGAAGTCGAAGTTGTCGAGTGTCTTGTGCGGATCGCGAAATGCGGCCTGCTTTTGTCTGCGCTCGAGCAGACGATCGCCCCTACGATTCAGTTCGTCGGTGACGAGGCAAGAGAGGAAGTCGAGGGGAGGCATAGCTTCCCAGCTCACAACTGAAAACTTACGTTTCTCAACGAAGCCGCCGCGCACCCGCTCGGCGGCTTTTTTTGTCCGCAACCTGCGGCAAACAAGGAAAAACTATGGCGAGTAAAAGAAGAGTGCGCTGGAATGCTTGTGGTCGAAAGTTGGCGTACGCCACTCGTGAGGATGCCAACAGAGCTTTATTAGCGATGCGACGAAAGTATCCGAGTAACGAATGGTTGTCTGTGTATGGTTGCAACTGTGGCCATCACTTCCATATTGGCCACATGCCTGTCTTTTTGCGCGAACTGATTCTCCGACGACGGGCTGGATGACGCTTTAAGTGATGGGGCGGAACAAAGTTTTCCGCTCCATCGAACCTGTTCGGGATTCGGTATCAACCTCTCATCCTTGGGGCCCGGGTGCCTCGCATCGTCATCGAGGAGATATTGTCGGCGGAGACGCTGGGTCGGGAAAAACGAACGTAAAGCTCGAACCCAGCCTCACGTTCGTAACCAACACTGGGCGGAAGCACACAATGCAGGTTCCTCCAGGGCGACGAACGCTGGGGAAAACGATTCCCGCCGAACCTTGAGCGAGCAGCACAGCCCCAAGTGCCTGCGAGGCCGAATAGTCGGTCGGATTTAGACAGTCTGTGCGTTCAGGACTGCTTCTGATATCGTGAAACTCGGCGCGAAAATCCGCTAGATAATCAACGTAGTCGCTAACTTCCTCCTCGTTCCAGTTGACCTCCGTGAGCCAGAGCCGCTTATGGTAGGCAACTTCAGCCTGTGATGTT
This sequence comes from Candidatus Sulfotelmatobacter sp., assembly GCA_030037515.1. Classification (GTDB taxonomy): domain Bacteria; phylum Acidobacteriota; class Terriglobia; order Terriglobales; family Acidobacteriaceae; genus Sulfotelmatobacter. The sequence goes on along the minus strand of JASHRE010000267.1, from coordinate 3,932 downwards.
TCAAGCTCAAAACCTGCATACCATGCGCCTCGATCCGCACTCGAAAACCTCGTACCCCCGCTCGCGGCGTGACAAAACGCGGCGTTAATAATCCGGTAGCTCGGAATGCCAAAAACCAGCTCTCTAGCATCTATGCCCGGCAGCAAATCGGATTCGGCTAACAGACGATCATTTGTTGCATTGTCCAGCTCGAAAATCCCTTCTAGGATTTCCTCGTCATCTGTCAGTTGTGTCAAAACCGAGACTCCACCTTCCGCATATTGAGCCGGGATCAGCCGATGCGTGTCCCGTTCGTCAATCCACACTGTGGGCGGCATTTACCGCCCTCCCCTCCTGCTGTCGAGCAGACGGCGAGTTTCCATCATGGCAGGCATCCCGGTTCGAACGATTATGTCCAATGGTGATGCTCCTTTGAACATCGGATTTGTGTTGGGACGTCGTATCCACTGGTTCGCGAGTTTTTTGCTGAACAGAATGTTGAGTGCTTTGAAGATACCAATCAGATATGACACGCGAGTAAGCTCATCCTGCGTTAAATTTCCACGACGGTTCTTTTTGATGTCGTGATACTTGCCGTTTGACATTCCTCCAAGAAGGGCCATCGCTTCTTCATTTTTGATTTCCCACACTTCCATAATCCTCAGGAAAGCGTCAATGGCAGCTGGACTAAGTCGCTTTCGAGCGGATGGATCGTGTAGATCCGGTGTCTTTCTCGCATCCAGCCCCAAGTCAGGCGTTAAGGAACGGGCGACCATGGCTTTTATCTCCAATACAAAACTGGAGACATTTTATTACAAAAATGTAACACACGTCAAGATCGAATTTTATCCACGCAACGAGATGGAAATAAATAGTAGCGCACGCTCTCGATTCATGGTGCCTCCCGTGTGCGGTCAGTAAATGGTAGCGCGAGACAGCTATTGCAGCTTCGCCTACTCCTGTTTCAAATAACGAAGCGCAACACATCCCGTTTTGAGAATCTTTGACTCAACAAGTTTCACCTGCAATCTCTGCCGCAGGCTGACACCTTCCAACAACCGTCGCCCTTCGCCTGCAATGATTGGATTAACTACAAAACGATATTCATCGATGAGGCCAAGCTGTATTAGTTGTGAAGGAATGTCTGCACCGCCGACTAAAATATTCTTGCCCTTTTCCTGTTTCAGTTTAAGTATTTCGTCGCGCAGGCTGGTGCGAACAATTCTCGTTTTTTTATCTTCAACGCTGGCTAATGATCGTGAAAAAACAATTCTGTTGATGGAGTCGAATGTTCGAGCAAATTCGTTCGACGCTTTGTCCATATTCTGGCTGTTTGCGACCTCAGGCCAAAAAGGGACCATCAATTCATACGTTTTACGCCCAAAGACGAGCAGATCGACCTCTCGCAGGAGTTGCGTGAAATATTCATGCGTTTCTTCATCGGCAACTTGTTTGGTGTGGTCGCAGCAGCCATCCACGGTAATGTTGATTGCAAAGATTACATTTCTCATTTGATTGTCCCGACTCCATTGTATGTACCAGTGCTTGAAAAGACCCTCAAACCCAATAGAATCAAGCGCTGGTCAAAAAGGCTTTCGCCCCAGCAGCCGTAAACGAGTGATTCCACTAGCCGAGAATTTCGGATTTTACTGGCGCAGCGGGACCTTCTGAGGCGGCAGGCGATCTTGGCCAAGCTGATGTCCTATTTGACAGGGCCCAGATAACGGTCGAGCCAGTTGAGCGACTCCTTTATGATCTCGGTTCGGGGTATGTCGTGTCCTGTGTCGTAGACCACGCGGCGCTTGTCCTCGGTCGGTGTTCCTAACAGGCGGTACATCGGTTCCTGCGATGACGCCGTGGGAAAGATGGAATCGAAGCGGCCATTCAACATCAGGAGAGGGGCCTTTACGCGCGGAGCGAAGTTGAGCTGATCCACTTCTGGAAGCCGAGGTTGTAAATAAAAGCCCGGCGCAATGAGGATGATCGCTTTGAAGCGATTCTCAATTGCGGGCAGGAGAGAGCCCATGGATGCGCCCCAGCTGTACCCTTCGTACGCTAACTTGTTGCCATCGATATCGGGACGGCTTACAAGATAGTCGACGGAGCGACCGAGATCCTTGGACCAGGCGATAACGTGATCCCTGTAGGAAATGCTGGTGTTAGGCCAAGCATTCGTTACGCCGTCTCCCCTCTCGAAGGTCGCCTTGTACAGAGGAAACATTACGGCGCGTCCACTTTTAATGATGAAATCGAAGTCATCGAGATATCCCAGGCTCAAATTCGCGCTAGATCGAGTGCGGATTGCACCTCCGCCGGGAAAGTAAACGACAGCTTGAAAGGGCGGGGTCGCCTTCCTCGGAATGTAGAGATAGGCCATCATGCGTTCGTTCCCATAGGCAGCTGCGAACGTGATTTTTTCCTTTGTCCAATCGTCAGTCTGCAGCGACGTCTCCACGACCGCGTTGAGAGGCGTCTTATCGTAGGAGTAGAAGCTCTTATAGACCTGAAACAACTTATTTGACACCGGCCTTTCCAAGGCGTAATTGCGGGCTTGGTTGACAATTGGATCCGCAGCTTTGGAAGATTCCATGTCCAAGGAATACTTGGCGCAGCGAAATCCAAAATTGTCGGAGCGTTCGAAAGGAGACCGGGCGTCCGCGTTGTAGAACATATAGATAGGCTCATTCCAGGCCCCGCCCAAGATGTATCGCTTGCCGGGACTCTCCTCGTTCAACACCCACTCTTTGACATTGCCGGCCATATCGAGAGCGCCAGACCAACTCATGCCATGGTAGGAGCCCACCGGAGCCGAGCTTACGCCGCTGAAGTTGCTGACAGGGATGATGCTGGAACCATCCGAGGGCGACGCGGCGGCGATCCAGTGATATACCGTCGGAATCGATTTGCCAGCGAACTCCGCGTAGGCAGCCGCTTCGAACCAGCTCACACCGCCTACGGGAAACTCAGCCTGTCCGGCAGGGTACTCGCCCTGAATCCATGAGGCAGGCCCAGCCCTGCCGGTTTTGTCCTGGAATAACTTCATGGCCTTCGCCCAGGAGATCGAGCGGCCATTCTTGAGGAATTCGTGCTTCCAAAACTCCTGCCTCTCATATCCACCTGCATCGACGAACCGCTTGAACTCCGCATTTGTAACCTCAAACTTGTCGATCCAAAAGTTGCTGAGGGGAACGGCCGGGGAGGCTTCGAAGCTAGGCAGACCATAGAGTCTCACTGGGCTGGTTCCAGATGGTGAAGCTGCCAGCTCAACTTGGACCATGCCGGCGGGGGCTTGGCCATCCCGATCCATGGTCACTTTGATAGGGCCGGAAGGGAACGCGGCGCGCTCGATGGTGACAAATCCTTTTAGCTCAAATCTCCAGACAGAGTCAGTCAGGGGGAATCGCCGGCCCTTGACGGGCGAAAGTCCGATAAGTTCCCATTGGCTGTTCGGAGGGTTGTAATTCCTGCGATAGACAGATGCACCTGGTGGGCTGGTGATAATTGGGTCCGACCAAGAAATATCGGGCCAGATTTTGGCGAGCGTCGGATCATGGGGAATATAACGTTCTGCCTGCAATGCAAGAGCGTAGGCATCCCCTACTCTTTCGTTCTCGATGAGCCGCGCAATTTCTGGCAGCGCCTGCTCCCTGGCCCATCTGACTCTGGAACTGAAGTGAATCAACCAGAGGACAAGGCTCGCCAACGCCAATAGCATTATCAGTGCAGGGATAGCGACCCGCGGTCGCTGGCATTGGCGGACCAGAGCTCTTAGATGGATACCGCTGACAGGTTCAGCAGCCAGTTCATAGCAATCCCTGAGTTCTTGCTCGATCTCTAGCATCCTCGAATAGCGGCCTTCAGGGCGCTTGCGCAAACATCGTCGAATAAGTTGGTACAACCCGATTGGCAGATCCGAGACCAATTCTTGCAGAGGGATAGGCTCTTCGCGGTCG
>JASHRE010000028.1 GCA_030037515.1 Candidatus Sulfotelmatobacter sp. | reverse complement strand
CTACGAAGGCGTCTTGGAGGCGGTGAAGAAGGCCGGCATCGAGCCGGCATCTTCGAGCGTCGCCTGGATTCCGCAGAACTACATCAAGCTCGAAGGTCAGGCCGCGAACACGATGATCCGGTTGATGGAAGCGCTCGAAGAGCACGACGACGTGCAGAACGTCAATGCCAACTTCGACATCGATCAGAAACTGCTGGAGGCAGTCGCAGGATAGTTCCCATCGGGCATGTGACGAAGCCGCCTCTCCTGGCGGCTTTTTTAATGTGTGCGCCTGATCACGCGCGATGTGATATCCGTCACAAAAAGTTTTCAACATGTTCGTGGAAATTTCTGTGGAAAAGGGGCACCGTATCTTCGTAACTGATTCAGCGAGAGATGCTTTAGCACTTTGCACTGGAGCGAGTGCTGGCACTTTCTGGCTAGTACCTTTGGGTATCGTTTCGCATCAAGAAGCGTGAGGCGGAATTGGACCCGATAATTTGCGTGCATGCACTTCAGGAACTGTTGTTGACCCGTGTCGTGACAGAGGGCCGAAGGAAAAACAATCCGAGGAAAAGAGCGAATGCAGGACCGCTGAAACGTGTAGAAAAAAGCGCATTCGGGAGCATGAGTGCTATGAATCCCTACACGCCAAGTACCGAGCAGAAAAGGAACAGGTTGCCGGCAGCCATCGTGAACCAATAAGCGAAGAAATGATTGGAAGAACCCACCATACCAAGCCGCGCCGGGATCCGATAAGTAACGGCCATGCCATGCCCGTCACAATGTTCAATGTCAAAACAGCGAGAGCCACGAGCGCTGCTGAAGCCGCCAGCTTAGAAAGCAGGATCACGTGTGCGGGCACGCAACGTTGCCGGCGCCCGCACGTCGCGGCCGATCAGGGATGGGCCGCGTCCCAACAGATGACGTCGCGAGCCCGACGACCGCGGCCCGCCAGAAACAACCATCGCTCGCCCCGCCATGGGAAGCTTAAGTAAGCTTAAGACGTAGCCGTTGCGGCGCCATTCGAGCAGCGATCAAGCCGATAAAGATGAGTATGCTGGCGCACTGGACGAGGAACCTGGGTGTGTCAGCACGCGGCCAGTGCTTCAAGATCCACAACGCGCAAGAGAAACTCGATAAAGAATGCGAAATTGAAGCGGCACGAGTTCGACTAGCTCGTGCATGAATGAGTTCCGTAATCTGTCGGGTCCCGCTCTGCAGCGATGTCCAACAGAAAGAAACCCATAGCAAATGCGCATCCTGGCTTATCCTGCTAGTGTTCTCCGCGACTCCGCGCACCGCGGTGATCGGAGTTAGAAAATAACGCCAAGTGAAGGTCAGGCTCGACAAATTGTTGGTGGAACGTGGGTTGGCTGCGTCGCGCGAACGCGCGCAAGCTCTGATTCTTGCGGGCAAGGTTCTAGTCAATAATCAGAAATTAGAAAAAGCTGGAGCGCAGGTTGCGCAGGACGCTTCGATCCGCCTGCTCGGAGAGGATCTTCACTACGTCAGCCGCGGCGGCCTGAAGCTGGAGCGTGCGCTCGGTCATTGGAAGATCGATGTCTCGGGAAAAATCTGCCTCGACGTCGGCGCTTCTACGGGGGGATTCACGGATTGTCTGCTGCAACATGGCGCGGCCCGCGTGATCGCGATCGATACGGGCTACGGTCAGATGGATTTCAAACTCCGGCAAAACCCTCGCGTGCATCTGCGGGAGAAAACCAACGCTCGTTACGTGACGCATGAGGCTCTTGGCGAATTTGTAGATTTCATCGCCGTCGACGTGTCTTTCATTTCGGCGACGTTGTTGCTTTCTCCCGTCATTGCTGCAGCATTTCCCGGATCGCCGAACGAGCGCCAGGGGCGACGAGTTGTTGTTCTGGTCAAGCCTCAATTCGAGGCGGGAAGGGAACACGTGGGCAAGGGAGGAATTGTTCGCGATGAAAGCGCGCAGGGAGAAGCCGTGGAGAAAGTGCTCAATGCATTGACGAAGCTCGGCATTTCGCAAACCGATGTGATTGAGTCCCCGATTTTCGGCGCCGAAGGCAACCGCGAGTTCCTGCTTTACGGAGCGTTCTGATCCTGGCATGGCTGCCCGTCCTGCGCCAGAATCCTCGATTTCTGTACAATCTTTGTTTCACTATGCCCAGCGCGCGCGCGTCTGCACAAAAAACTGCCTCTATCATTTCCCGTCCTAATCGGCCGAAAGTCGGCGAAGTTATTCCCGGACTCCTAGTCTGGCTGGCCGAGCACGGCTATCACGTAGTCCTCGATGAGCAATCGGCGAAATACGCGAGCGGTCCTGAAGTTGTTCCCCGCGCGCAGATGGCTTCCATGCCCCTCGATCTTGTGGTTGTTCTGGGTGGGGATGGGACGCTGCTATCGGCCGCGCGGGCAACCGCCGCCATCGATGTTCCACTGTTGGGGGTGAACCTGGGATCACTCGGATTTCTGACCGAGGTGCCTCTGCCTTCACTCTACCCGATGCTCGAAGCTATCTATGACGGGCGGGCTCAGATTGAGCATCGTTCGCTGATGGAGTGTCAACTATTACGTGGTGATAAAGTGCTGAATAGCTACTACGTCTGCAACGACGCCGTCGTGAACAAGACGGCGCTGGCTCGCCTCAACACATATGAGTTGTTCATCGATAAGGCTTTCGTTTCGAGTTATCGCGCCGACGGCATGATCATCGCCACGCCCACAGGATCGACTGCTTATTCACTCTCCGCGGGCGGACCGGTGCTCATGCCGAGCGTGAAAGCCTTCGTGATTACCCCCGTCGCGCCCCATGCCTTGACGCATCGACCGCTGGTGGTGCCCGATTCGGTGGAGATCGAAATCGTGTTGCGCAGCGAAGAAGAATTCGCGTATCTGAGCCTCGACGGGCAGCCCGGTCTAGACCTGCACGACGGCGATCGCGTGCGCTGCCGGCGCTCCGAACATCAGGTCAGTCTGCTTCGGATGGGAACCAATTTCTTCCATGTCTTGCGCAGCAAACTGAAGTGGGGCGAAAGTGAGAACCACTAGGCCCAGATCCCCTAGGGGCTTCGAATCAAGCGAACGTTGCGATCAACCGCCCATCCCTGGGTGTGCAGCACGAGCCCTTGCCGGACATTTGGCTTCAAGATAAAGCAGCGCAAGCCCAATAAAGAGCGTTGGCTCAACGATCGCGACTCCTGCCCGACGATGCTGCTGTGGCGGCCCAACCAGGGAGCTGAACGTAATGCCAGAGCCAGATCCTGATCGAGAAAGGCGGCGTGCCGGCGACGTAGCCGGCGATCAACCACTTGCTCAGAAGGAGAGCTAAAATCCCCCCTTTACCTTCAGTTGACTCATCGCTGAAAAAGACCGCTTGACCTGGCTTGAGGCCATCGAGGACGACCGCGGGTACCGCCAGAACCAGACGCGAGAAAGCAAGCAGACCCGCAAAGGTCACGAGAGACGACTGGAGTATGAAAGCAAAATGGCCGGTTCGCAGGTGCGCCCTTTCAAGTACCCTCCATGCACCTAAACCGACAGCGACAGTGAGCACGACTGCCAGCAGGAGAATCAGAAACAGCAGCAAAGAAATCCTGAGACAGGCCAGTGGACGCCTCGTTGGCGCGAGCACGGAATCGTGCACGGACGGCCTGTTTCCCGATTTTGTCTGCTTGACCGCGGAGCAAGTCGCCGCAAAGACGAGGAACGTAACGATCCAGATCAGGTAAATCGTCGTCAGGTTTAGCAGCGATATCTCCAGTTGCACTTGCACGTTTGGGAATCTGGCCATTCCGGCAAGTTGGCTCACGACCTCGCGCGCTGCATATCTGCGTATCGCCAGCACGATGTAGCCGGCTACCGCCCCCGCCGCTGAAAGCTGGAAGAAGATCCAGAACTGACTCCGTATACGATCAGAATGTCCCTGACGAATGACCGAATGCTGGGCTTCACTCCGCGTCGCAATCGCGATTGGAGCCGGTTGTGCAATCTCAGCCGTTACCCCGGAGGATGAAGTGTCGGAAGGTTCGATTCGACGACACGCCAACTCTCCTTTCAGGGCTGCCATGGCCTCGGGGCTCATCTGGTCGGCATCCTCGGCCAGTTGCAAGAGCTCGTCGGTCTTAGCTCGATACGTGCTCGTGAAGTCTCGAACGAACATGGCGCCGAAGTCGTAATGCGAAAGGTGAACAAAGGCAACCGGCGGAGGGCTATAACTCGTTTCGCAGAAGGTCGGAAACTCTTTCTCGCCGACGAATTATCTTCACAGTCTTCCCCGAGGCCAGCACTTCTGCGGCTCGCGGACGAGTGTTGTAATTCGAGGAAAGCACCATACCGTAGGCACCGACGTCAAGAACGGCAAGCAGATCGCCCTCCTGGAATTTCGGCAGCTCACGGCTGCGAGCGAGGAAGTCACCGGTCTCGCAGATCGGACCGACAACGTCGACGATTTCTCGCTGCGCTGCCTCATCGAAGCTGATGGGAATGATCTCGTGGTGTGCGCCATACAACGCGGGTCGGACGAGATCGTTCATGGCCGCGTCGACCACAACAAATTTCTTCCCATTATTTGCTTTGCGATAAATCACTGAACTGAGCAACGCACCAGCCGGGCCGAGGATCGAGCGCCCGGGCTCCAACAGGAGATGAATATTCAAACCCCGCAGCGGTTCGACAATCGCCCGCGAATAGGCGGCGACGTTTTCCGCAAACTCAGTTCCGGATGCCTTCTCATAAGAAATTCCCAGTCCGCCACCTGCATCAATGAACTCAATCGGATGGCCGTCGCTGCGCAGCGCGAGCACTAACTCGGCCACACGAGCCATCGCTTCTCCGAAAGGCGCGACATCGCTGATCTGGGAACCGATATGAACACTCACGCCGCGGACTTTCAAATGCTTCGCATTCGCAGCCTTCGCGTAAAGGACGCGTGCATCGCGAATCGGAATTCCAAATTTATGCTGATGCAAGCCGGTCGAAATATACGGATGCGTCTTGGCGGCCACATCGGGATTGACGCGCAGCGCCACCGATGCAGCTTTTCGCAGTTTCTGAGCAGATTCGGCCAGTGCCGCTAATTCCGATTCGCTCTCGATGTCAAAGAGAAGGATATCAGCCTTCAAGGCGGCCGTGAGCTCGCTGCGCGTCTTGCCCACGCCCGAAAACACGACGTGCCTCGCCGCCTTACGATCAGCAACCAGCACGCGCTGCAGTTCGCCGCCAGACACTACATCGAATCCGCAGCCCAGTTTCGCGAGCAGGCGAAGAATGCTGACATTCGAGTTCGCCTTCACGGAATAACAGATGGTATGCGGCTGATGGCGGAATGCCAGGTCGAAGGCGTGGTAGCGCTCCCGAATCGTG
>JASHRE010000266.1 GCA_030037515.1 Candidatus Sulfotelmatobacter sp. | reverse complement strand
CCACCGGAAGCGACACGCCAAAGAAACTGAGGACGCGAGTGCCCACGAAATAGGATCCCACCATCAGAATTAAGCTGTTAAAAGCAATGCGCCAGGCCAGCGCTCTTCGCGTTTCATGTGGATATTGCTGGGTCATTGACAGAAAAATCGGACTTCCGGCGAGTGGATCGACGATGGGAAAAAGGGCACTCACCGTGAGCAGAAACACTTTAACCGCATCGGCCACAAGTTTCTCCAAACAGCAGACGCTGGCGTCCTGCCTGGAACGTCTTTCCACGCAGCTAACGAATTGATATCAAGGTTTGTGTTCCCTGATGATCCTGCACTGGGCCTTCCTTCGAAATCGAAGGCCGAAAGCATTTTTCATAGGTTCTACTGGGAAACGGTTCATGTCGGTGTTCGTACCAAATCTACTCGGCCACGAACTTACAGACAAGGATGAGGCCAGAATAGCAACTTCGTTATCCCGGCCCGAAGAACTGGTGAAAGCGAGGCAACGGGCTTGCAAATTGAAAACCTAAGCTGCCACTTCCACCGACATCAGCTTCAGAAGCGCCTGAGCCCCAGCGGTCGATGACGCGGGATTCTGCCCGGTAACGACGTGCCCCATCAGTGATGGCAAAAGGGTGCCAGTTCGCCACCTTCTCAAAGACGGCCCCCAGCCGCAGCAGTTCGTTTTCCACGAGAAACGGCACTACCTTCGTGAGATGCACCTCTTCTTCCTCCCCATTCGTAAAGCCAGTTACGTGTTTTCCTTTTACAAGCGGAGCTCCCTTGTATTTAACGTGGCCAAGCACCCCGGGCGCGTGACAGACCAATGCGATTGGTTTGCCGGAATTGTAAAACGCTTCCAAAAGAGCGATAGACGCCGGGCTCTCTGCAAGATCCCACATCGGTCCATGCCCGCCTGGATAAAACACCGTGTCGTAATCTTCTGCCTTTACATCCGCAAGCCTGGCTGTGTTGGCAAGCGCCTTTTGTGCCGCGGCATCCTTCTTAAAGCGAGCCAGCGCGGGGGTCTGGTTTTCGGGCAGGTCACTGTTTGGATCGATCGGGGGCTGCCCACCTTTGGGAGAGGCCAGCGTCAGATCAAGACCGGCGTCCTTGAAAACGAAGTACGGTGCCGCAAACTCTTCAAGCCAGAAACCGGTTTTGCGGCCGGTGAATTTGGAGAAACGCAGCAGCCTCATCCGCCGTCGAGATAGCGAGAGCGCGGTTCAACCCTTGCGATTCTGCAGCGCAGTGCTCGTTTTATATCGGCTGAGCATTACGAACCACAGAACGACGCCAGCGACGAAGAGCACCAGAAACAAAGGAAAGACCGACCACTGCGTCTTCACCACAAATTGTTCGGGATGGTAATACACGCCAAGATAAGCGTCCCGCAGCATGTCTCTCATTAGCGACATGCTCAGTATCACCACACCGATGATGCCGGGCACATAGTATGCGGCCAGACGGATGTTCTCTTTTCGCAAGGCCTCGGCCATAAGAAAGATCGCCCCAACTCCGCCAATCACCCCCACCACAAGGAGAACCGTTGCAATTGCACTGTCGCCCAGAAACAGCATCCGGATCTGTTTTGAAAGGGTGGCGAGAAACCAGATGCCAACCAGGAACTGGGCCATGGTGGCGAACATGAAGGCTTTGCCGCCAAACTGTAAGAGACCACGAGCGTACTCGCGATCCCTGCGCCACTTGGCGAACGCCATGAATACAAGTAAAAGCCCCCCCATGGCGACGGCGGCCACGAAGAAATGCAGGAACCTGGGGACCAGGGTCGGCTCAGACCAATTGAGATTCCATCCGCTCGGCCCCTTAAAATACTTCGCTGCCCATCTCGATGGAGCCAAGCTGAGGGTCAGATTGTTCGTGTAGGTGAATCCGATGACGAACAGGAGCAGTACGCTTAACAACACCGCCATCGAGGCCTTGTCGAGGTATTGGCCACTGTTGAACGAAGCGTAATAAAAGCCGTAGTAGGCCAAAGTGAGAAACAGCAAGACCAGGAACCAGGGCCACGCTACGATCACTGAAGACGTGTAGAAGAACTGGCCATACAGAACCTGCAGAAAAAGCAGCGGAGCAATGCCCAGCGTGATCGTCGCCGGAAGAAGCACGGGTAGCTTCTTCGATAAGTCGACAAACATCCGGTTGCCTTGTTCTCGATTTTTCGAGAGCCGCCTGAGTGCCAGTGCCAGCACCGCTCCTCCCAGCATGAGATTCATGGCGAGGATGTGAAGGAAAAAGGTGCCGATGAGAAGCAGTTTGAAGACCCAGTAGGGCGCGGGTAAGGGATTCGGATCTAGCGTCGGAATAAGATTGGGCTCCATCATGCTAATTGCCTCCTTGTGCGGCGGTGCCAGTCGCGTCGCGCTGCGTATTCACCCACTGCACTAATGTGCAACGCTCTGCCTCCGACAGTTTCAGGTCTGGCATGCGCGGGAATAAGCTGGGAAGATCTTTCAGGGCTTCCGCAGCCACCTTCGGTTCCTTTGGCAAATTGGCGAACAAGGGATCGTCGGCTTTTTCCCCGTGACACATGCTGCAATTCCGAGCGAAAACGGCTTTGCCGTCGGTTGCACCCGGTGCACTAACCGGAATCGGGTGGAGCGTGGCGAGGAAAGCCGCGAGCGCCTGGCGCTCCGGATCGGTTCCCGCGAACGGCGGCATCACACCGTTATGCATCAGATCGAGGCCGGTCACGATCGCCTGAATCCTGCTCTCATCCCATTGCCGCAAGGCCAGGTATTTCTTCACTCCGCGGTAGGAATCGATCGTATGGCAACTCTGGCATTCGACCCGGAATATTTCCCTTCCAGCAGCTGCTTGGTTGTTCGTGGTCAGTTCCCGGTTCACAATCCACTTCGCGGATTTGAGGACGCCGACTTCGGTGATTTTGTCGACGTTGAAACCTCCATCTCCGGGGATGGCGGTCGCGTATTCGGAGTTGGAGTAGAGGTAGTTACCAATGACATATGGTTTTCGAATCGCTTCCCGAACGAACTCGAACGATCCCATCGCGCCGAGGGCAACGAGGGCAACGAGCAAGCTAAAAGCGAGATGAAGCCGTGCTGGGCGAATCAAGCCGAGCAGAGCCAGCGCCAAGGCAACGCCGAGGAGAACTGTGGCGAGATATGCGAAGTGTGTGCCGGTGGGCATGGGGCCACGAGCGCTTGCCCAAACGTCCGCGGGGATCTTGTGAATGTACCATCGCCCCAGAGGAACAAGGGCGACGAGGAAGGGGACAATCCAGAGCGCGCTCCATCTCACGATCCGTGCTTTCAGAAGCGAGTCTTTCTGCATGCTCGCCGTAATCAGCGCGTAGATTCCCGCCAGCACCAGAGAGATTGCAAATCGCAATGCCAGAGACGGGAAGTAGGTTGGATTGAAGAAACCGGCCCAGAACTCGTGATTCTGAATCCAGCGTCCGGAAGTAAGCATAAAGGTGATGATCCCGTTGATAATCACCATGCTGGCAAACGCAGCAACGAAATAGATCCACCCGTACCATTGATGGAGACGTGCCTCAAGCGTTTCCCAGCCGTAGAGGTAAAGGAGTGCAGCCGTGATCTCAATAAAAAAGAAGATCCATTCGATCGCCCATCCCCAGACGTAGGCGTGAATCAAGTTACTCGTAGCCGACGGGCTGATCAGTCCGATAGTGAACCAAATCCCGACACCGCTCACAGCACCGAAGACGACGGTGACCAACACAAAAAACTTCGTGTGGGATTTCAGCCAGTCGAGAAACGCAGAGTCATTGTTGCGCCGGGCGTGGCGTTCGGTCAGAACCAGGAAGAGCCCGCCTCCTACCGCGAAATGCGACACGAAGACATGAAGAATTGCTACCCAAGCAATCAACACGCCAGCACCGAAGGCGACGTCCCAGACCGGGTAGTTCATGCTGATCCTCCTCACCAGGCAGACCACTTGGAGCGAGGCACCGCCTGCACGATCGACAATGCTCCACTCATCGAACCCTTAAACGTTCGCCG
>JASHRE010000265.1 GCA_030037515.1 Candidatus Sulfotelmatobacter sp. | reverse complement strand
TCGGCCGCAAACCAGGGCGCTCCGGTTCCATCGATGATGTGCCCGCCGGTTATCACAAAGTCGTACTCATGCTCCTGAGCCATGCCGCTGGCGGCCAAAATGACGATTGCCAGGGCCCAGACAAAAAACCGGGGCTTTCTGCTCATGAATATTCTCCCAATCGTGGCGTGCTGATCCGTTAGGATGATGTCAACGCGACATCATAATGCCCCAGGACCTCGAGGCACGAATGGTAACAAGTAAGATCACCCGCTATCGCGCCCCGCCCTCAGGTCACTAAAGAGGCTGGGTTGCATACGGCGTGGTCGGGTCCTAAGTTTGTGACTTCTTTGGATTCGGCTTCCGGTCTTGCCGGCTCTCCGGAAGGCGATGGCTTGGCAAACTGAACTGCAGTCGTCTTTTTTGGATGCAGCCGCTCGTGTTGGGATCTTTTCCGGTTGGACTGTCGGCCGTTTTGCCGCAGAAACTGGAATCAACGATGCCGGACAAAACGAATGAGAACGGAACGTCACACGAATCGAAGGACCTCATCGTGTTCGAGATCGTCCGCGATTCTGAATGTGCCGAGTGTCAAAAGGAACTGTTGGCGCACGATTTTCTATTCATGGAAGATCGTCGCCCGTTGTGTCTGACGTGCGCCGACCTCGACCACTTGGCTTATCTGCCCAGAGGCGACACCGCTCTGACTCGGCGGTCGCGGAAATACAGTTCCCTGCGAGCCGTGGTGGTTCGTTTCAGCCGAGCCCGCAAGCGTTACGAACGCCAGGGCGTGTTGGTGGAGCAAGCTGCCCTGGACCGCGCGGAGGAAGAATGTCGGGCCGATGCCGCTGAGCGAGTGGCTGACCGTGAGAAGGCCGGGCTGCGTCGAGTGGAGCAGGATCGCGATCTCGCGGCCCGCATGACGGAATTAATTCAAGGGCTTTATCCGGGCTGCCCTCCAACGGAGGCGCAGGCGATTGCGCTCCACACTTCACGCCGTGGCAGCGGCCGCGTCGGACGCAGCGCCGCCGGACGGGCGCTTGAAACGGAAGCTGCAAACGCCGCGGTTATAGCCGCAATTCGTCATCGACATACGCGATACGACCAGCTGTTGATGCGTGGGTACAGCCGAAAACATGCGCGGGACGCTGTTTATGGTGCGATCTGTGATCTTCTCCAACGTTGGCGTGCCCGTAGCTGAGTCGCCACTGGCATTCGGTGCCCAGATTGGTCCTCCAGGGCTAAATCAGATGTGTGTGCTCCCCTGGTATCTCGGCCTTTGCGCAAAATTTTTGAGCACCGCTGTCGACAACTACATTCACGCAGCTATTCGAGGGCCTAGCGCACGAGACCGCATGAGCTCTTGAGTGCCGGTCCAGCTGCCCAAAACCGCGGCTGCGAGCCCTAGAAGTAGTGCGAAAAAACTGCCGAAAGCGCCCTTTGAAACGCCGGAAGCCGCCGTCGTCTCGGCCTGGGCAGCGGTTTGTTTGGTCTGCTGAACCGTTTGTTCAATCTGCGCCTGCCAGCGATCAATCGTTGCATTCGCGTCTTGCGGACTCATGTTGCGACGCTGGACCAGAAGGTTTGCCAACGCCTGACGATCCTGGGGAGTGACCTGTCCATTTTTGATAACGCCTGAAACGAAGGCCTGAAAATTCGCATCCCGGGCAAGGTCGCCCGCTTCTGACTGAACTTGCTCGGGAGTCACGCCCGTGGCTTGTGAGATAAGATTTGTCGCCGCCGGGGTCACCGCTTGCACGCCCCGTGCTGCTAACGATGCGGTCTGCCCCAGCACACTCGCTGCTCCGCCGAGCACGCCGCCGACGGCCGTCGACAGCAGATAAAACAGAACCAGTGAAGCCAGTGCCCAAGTCACAAAACCATGCAGTGCACCGTCTTCCTTGTTCGGAATTCCAGCTAACCTCCCCGCCACCCACCCTCCGACGAAGAGGGAAACGATGTTGGAAACAACGAACCAGATGGCCGCCCCAACCGCCAACCCTTGGCCTGGTTGACCTTGGTGCGGATTGATCGTCGCCGCCCCGACTCCTATCCCAAGCAAGTTAAGCAGAAGTTGGACCGCGATGGCCGCCGTTACGCCAGCAAAAATCGAGCTCCAAGAAACCCCTCGAAAAAGAGTAGACGGCGCCGCCAGCGCCCCGCGTCTGCTTTCAAATACCTCTCCGTCCGCGACTCTCTCTCTCCTCTCAGCCAATCTTCTGTCATCCATTGTTTCCTCTCCTCGCGGCCCGTAACCGCCGTACCTCCTCGCGAGGTTGTGTTAGTTCCGAATCGGTGTGCTTAAAGCGCCAATCTCAGGAACGCCAAGCGAACTCGTTCGAATATGCATGCGCTATACCAGATTACTTTTCTGCCGCCGTTTTGAACTACTGCCAAGACCTGATATCGACGTAATGGTTGACGTAAAACCCGATTCTCAAATCGTCCGTCCCGGGGAGGATGAGTGCAACCGCAGTCATAGAAATGCTTTCTTTTGCAGCTTTCCGACTTGGTTACCAAAGTCCTGCTGAACCTGGTTCTTTCGGACATCCTTGCCGCGGTACTTCGGTTTTTTCCTCCTCCAATGCTTCCGGAGTTATGGTGTGAGTTACGTGAAGATCGGACCGTCTGGCCCGGCCCGACCTTCACTTACTCCCGCGCACAAGAGGTCCACATGCACACGGCCAATTCCCCAGCAATTGCTCGACGCAGTTCCAGAGTGCAGACCGCTGTTCCCATCCTGGTCACCAGTTTGGATGACACGCACTTTTCTGAAGTCTGTGAAACCCTGGTTGTCAATGCTCATGGCTGTGCCATGCTGACGCGCGTGAAGTTAGCCGCCGGCGCGGCGCTGCATTTTCACAGCAAAGAGGGTCGCGAGACGACGGCTCACGTCGTCTCGTGCCAGGCCCTTGGCCAGGGCAATCAGAGTTGGAAACTCGGAGCGAAGCTCGATCGACCCGATAACTTCTGGGGCTTGCAGAACTGTCCAAAAGACTGGGCTCTTCCCGCCGCCTCCACCCCCCCAAGTCTTCCACCGGCTTCGGCTCTTACCTCCAGCCGCGTATTTCGCCAGGTTAGCCCTTCGACTTCGTCCCCTCTCGGTGCAGTCGCGCCGCACATCGAAGTGCACATGAAGAAGATGGTTATCGAGTCAATTCGCCCGCTCAAAGACGAGATCGCTGCGCTCAATCTGCAACTGGAGCGGCGAGAAGCGAACCCGAGCCGCTTTGAGGTGTCGCTTTCCAGCATTCCTCCCGAACTCGAACATCAGCTGGAGTTGCGCCTGCGAAGGTATGTTGGGCCCAGGCTCTTGGAGGAGACGCGTCAGCAGTCCGCACATCTGCTGGAAGCGGCCACGGCGGCCATCGAACAGAAGACAACTCAAGGCTATGAGAATTTTCTGCACCGCTGCGAGGAAGAGCTGAAACTCATTGAGAAGAGAGCGGAAGACATTTCAGCTCGCATCTCCGCCAGTGCCCGCGAGCACCTGAGCTGTGGTTTGGATACCTTTCAGCAGAGATTACTGGAGGGAGGAAATGCCCTCAAGCGTCTGTCCGAGGAGCTTCTCGCATATCTTCAACATAACTTGAAAGAAGAGCACGATGCGCGGCGCGAAGAGTTGGAACAGCTGCGAACTTCGGTCGCAGCGGAGTCGTCACGGCTGCAGGAACAAATTCAGTATCTCGACGGCCGCATCGCAAAATTGAATGATTCGGTTCAACGCCTCGAATCCGGCTTGGAGCAACGGCTCGATCAGCTGGCAAGCCGGACGGTAGCCGATGCCCGAGGACAGCTCGAAGCCTCGGCAAACCAGATCTTGGAGCAAATCACGGAACGAATCGCGAAGGAGCTCGGTGACCGGCTGAAGACCGCGCGTGAGAATCTGGAGACGGTTCAGACTGGAATCGTTACCTACGTTCGGGAGTCGTTGAAAGGCCAATCGACGGAGGCCTTAGAATCCTTCGAGTGCTCAATGGAGGAGTTGGCTGGGCATTGCGTCGAGCGCTGGCGCATCAAGCTAGCGGGTGGTTTGAATGCGCTGGCAAAGAGCATCGGTGAGCAATTCCAGTAGCGGGTCCGCCGTGGAACCGCGTCGCAATTTCTGCAATCAGAGTGCCCACGGAACTTCTTGATGGCGAGCCCCCCGCGGCAAGCGTGTGCCCGGGAACGATTGATCGTAACATCTCGAACGCGCTGGTTGAGAATTTCTGCGATGTGCTCGGTTGCGGATCCGCAACCACCCAACTTGCGCTTCTGCTTCCGCCTCTCAATCGATGTCGTAACATCGCCCGTGGGCCACACAAGTGTTTCGGCTCGCAGTTGGTTGTTGCGCTTGTGATCAAGGAATGAAAGCACGTTCCTGAATGGTCGCCAACCTTCCCGGAGCTACACGATCAATTGACAAAAATCCGCGTTGCGCTCAGACCCCTGCGCATCGGATACTTGGGCGCTATCTCCCGCCAAGCGAAAGGCATCTCGCATGAAAACAACGCCGAATCGTGCTCCTGGTCGCAAGCGTACGGGTGCTTCGCCTGCTGTGGCCTGAGCAGGCGGGGAACAGGTCGGGCGATGAAACAACCGAAAGGAGCAGTCCAACATGACGAAGGAAAAGGTGATTATGCTGATCGAAGCAAAAATTCAACCGCAGCGACGCGCCGAACTTGTCGAGGCCGCACTCCAATACCTGCCGCTGGTGCGGGGGGAGCCGGGCGTGGAAGCGTTTTACATCACAGCGTCAAAAGACGATCCCAATACATTTGTTTTTTACGAGATTTACAAGTCGCAAGCAGCACAGGATTTCCATCTGCAGCAGGACTTTACTAAGAAGTTCCTGGCGACACTAACGACGGCTCAGGTCGGAAATCGAGTGCGAACAAATCTCGTCGAACTGACGGAGGAACAGGCACACTCCAATTAGGCAGATTCTGATTGCCTTCAAGTGGGAAAGACTCCAACTAAACAGATCCGAGCTTTTGTGAACAACGGAGCATGTATGTCAGCCAACAAGACGGCAATCGTTACCGGAGCATCGGGGGGTATAGGTTCGGGTTTGGTTGAGGCCTTTCTGAATGAGGGTTATAACGTCGTTGCAACGTCTCTAAATACGAAGCGGTCGTGGGTTGCCTCGGCCAGTCTGGTTCTCGTCGATGGCGACATCGGCAAGCTGCAGACGGCGGCCAAAGTTGTCGAAGCAGCGATCCAGCAGTTCGAAACCATCGATGTTCTGGTCAACAACGCCGGAATCTTGCTCACCAAACCTT
>JASHRE010000264.1 GCA_030037515.1 Candidatus Sulfotelmatobacter sp. | reverse complement strand
TCTTGCGGAACCCCGCTCCATGATTGCCGTTGATCTGAACCGAGACGGGCGGCCCGAGATGCTTGTCGGCTATGTTGAAGCTCAAGGCGTTGTTTGCTGCAACGATGGAACAGGAAAGTACTCTCAGCCAACACCGTTCGGTGACGGCATGGCCGCGATTCAGGGAATGACGGCAGGCGATTTGGAGGGCGACGGTTGGCTCTATATCGTAGTGGCCGCCCAATGAATCTTCCAGCCACCTAGAACTTGGTGCCTTACGCCGTCGCCGGCCGCTCGCCGCCTTTGGCGCGTCCCGGCTGAAGCTCCGGCTTGATCACGTGCTGCACGCCATCATCCGGTTTCGACGGAGGCGGCGGCAGCGGTGGAAGTTCCTTGCCTTCGACCAGCATCTTGATCTCATTCGCATCGAGCACTTCGCGCTCAATCAGCGCCCGCGCGATCTTCTCGAGCGTCTCGCGATTTTCCGACAGGATCTGCTTCGCTGTGTTGTAGCCATTGTTGACCAGCTTGCGCACTTCCTGATCAATTTTGATGGCCGTATCTTCGCTGTAATCGCGATGTTGCGCGATCTCCCGCCCCAGGAAGATCTGCTCTTCCTTCTTACCAAACGTCAACGGCCCCAAATCGCTCATGCCCCATTCGCAGACCATCTTGCGCGCCATATCCGTGGCTCGCTCAATGTCGTTGCCTGCGCCGGTGGACATGCAGTTCAAGAACAGCTCTTCCGCGATGCGCCCGCCCATCAGGATGGCGATCTCAGTCTCGAGATAATTCTTGTAGTAGTTGTGCCGATCATCGATCGGCAGCTGCATGGTTACACCGAGCGCCATACCGCGCGGGATGATCGTAACTTTATGCAGCGGATCGGAATTCGGCATCTTCGCCGCCACCAACGCGTGGCCGGCTTCGTGATACGCCGTGTTTCGCTTCTCCTCGTCGGAGAGCAAAAGCGACTTGCGCTCCACTCCCATCAGAACTTTGTCTTTGGCCAGCTCGAAATCATACTGCAGCACGGCCTTGCGATTCTGTCGCGCCGCGGCCAAAGCCGCCTCGTTCACCATGTTGGCGAGATCGGCGCCAGAGAATCCCGGAGTTCCGCGCGCCAGCACCGACAAATCCACATCTTCCGCAAGAGGAATCTTTCGCGTGTGCACGCGCAGAATCTCTTCGCGCCCGCGCACGTCCGGACGGCTCACCACCACGCGCCGGTCAAATCGCCCTGGCCGCAGCAGCGCCGGGTCGAGCACATCGGGACGGTTTGTCGCGGCCATGAGGATCACACCTTCATTCGATTCGAAGCCGTCCATCTCAACCAGCAACTGATTCAGCGTCTGCTCCCGTTCATCGTGGCCGCCACCCAGGCCCGCGCCGCGATGACGTCCCACGGCGTCGATTTCATCGATGAAAATAATGCAAGGAGCGTTCTTCTTCCCCTGCTCGAACAAGTCGCGCACACGGCTCGCGCCTACGCCCACGAACATTTCCACAAAGTCCGAACCCGAAATCGAGAAGAAAGGAACATTTGCTTCCCCGGCCACCGCGCGCGCCAGCAGCGTCTTACCTGTCCCCGGAGGGCCGACCAGGAGGACGCCTTTGGGAATCCGTCCGCCGAGCTTCTGAAACTTCTGCGCCTCCCGCAAGAATTCGATAATTTCGCGCAGCTCTTCCTTGGCCTCATCGACTCCCGCCACATCCTTAAACGTGACTTTTTTCTGCTGCATCGAAAGCAGCCGGGCCCGGCTCTTGCCGAACGAGAGCGCCTTGTTTCCGCCCGTCTGCATCTGCCGGATCATGAAAAACCACAATGCACCCAGCAGAATCAGCGGCGCCCATGTGCCCAGCAACGTCAGCGGAAGGCTGCCGCTGTTGACATCGCGGAAATTGATGTTTACGCCTTTGCTCTGCAGATTGTTGAGCATCTCCGGCGTGAAGTAATTCGTCGGCATGGTCGTGTGGAAAGCGGACCCGTCCGTAAGCTTGCCCCGTACTTCCATCCCGTTGACGGTCAGTTCGCGAATCTTGCCCTGATCCACGTCAGTGATGAACTGACTCGAATTCAGCTCCGCATCTTTCTGGCCGTCGCGAGCGCCTTTGACCACTTCCCACAGCAACACTGCTGAAACCACAATCAGCAGCCAAAACAACACCGTCTTAACCGTTGAGTTCACCTAGAAACTCCTGACACTCCACATGGCGGAGATCCGCCCCAAAAGGACCACCACCTAAGTCTTAGATGCCGCAGGCCCAGGTTTCGGACCAACCGAATCCAGCCTAGCCATTTTACCTTTTCCACAACAAAAAGGCGCGTTAAGTTGGCCATAACCGAGATCATAGGGAGGTACCACCGCTTCTCTGCGACCTCAGCCCAGCCCGCCCCCAGGATCCAGATTGCGACCCGATGCGCCGGGCGGTTTTCTTCGCGCGACTTGCCGGATCATGAAGAACCACAACGCCCCTAGCAGAATCAGCGGCGCCCAGGTGCCGATGAGCTGCAGGAACAGATTAGCCTGGGGCACGTCCCGGAACCGGATTTCGGTCCCTTTGTCCTGAAGAATCGGTAGGAAAACGCCCGCATTACTCGGTCCGGTCAGATGAAACGGCCCCGCTCCATTGCGATACTCACCTTCGATTTGGTCGCCCGTGATGATCACGCTCGCAATCTCCCCGGCCCGCGCCTTCGCAATGAAAGTGGAGTAGGCGATCTCCGGGCTTCGCGCGATTTGTGGGGCGCGCACGATGTGCCAGAGCAGAAAGGCCGAGGCAATGATCAGAATCCAGAACAGAGCCGTCTTGATTGTACGATCCATGCCATCTCACCGCTCGACTGCCGCGGCAACATACGGCAGATTCCGATTCACCTGGTCCGGCGCACCTAGCCCATAGCCAACCAGAAACGTCTCATCCACCAGAAATCCGAAATAATCGGGCTGCAGGGGAACCCGTCGCGCCGCCTGCCGATCGAGCAGTGTTACCAGCTTCACCGATGCCGCGCCTCGTGCCCGCAGGTCGCTCATCAGAAATTCGCTGGTCACGCCGGAATGCACAAGCCCTTCGACCAGCAACACATGCTGTCTGCGGATCTCCGGTTCGTGGCTGAAGAAAATCTCCATGACCTCGTCTGCCGCGCCGCTTTTCGGGCGCGTATATTTCGGCTTGATGAACTGGCACACGACGGGCACATCCAGAGCCCGCACGAGATCGGCCAGAAACATGAAGGCATTTTCCAGTACCGCAAGCATCTGGATCGTCTGGCCCCGGTAATCGTCGGAGATTTGCCGGGCGAGTTCTTTGACCCGTCTCTGGATCTGGTCGGTCGTGATGACTTGCCGCAATCGCTCCACGCTGCACCCGTATCGATTTTGCGTGACAGAATAGCGCAGTGGCTCCTACTTCTCCAACGCGTTCGCCGGAAAATGGAGCTTTAGTTTGCACCAGATTCTCTCTGCGACCTCCGCGATGCCTCTGCGGTCTCGGCGTTTCAAAGGTTTCGTGCCTCCAAGGCAGCGAAGAAAGCAGCAAAGAGCACAAAGACCACAAAGACCAGCCATGTGGTTCAAAGGGCGTCGTGGCTCGGGATGGGAGTTTCACGTATCAGCAGAGCCCGGTGGCCGGCTTTGGCCCGATGTCTGGAAGAAACGGGGAGCCCTCGCACCCAGACGATCTCATCCCCGCTCGCGATCACCGGCCAACCCGCGCGGGCCGTATGCGCGACATGGAGGTCGGTCAAAAGTTCTTTAATTTTCCTGGGAGCTTTCGTATGGGACGGCCAGAACCGGTCGCCGGCGCGCCAATTGCGCACCGTTAACCGAGTTGCAAGAATTTCTGCATCCAGCAAAAGATCGAGTTCGGTTGCTGATTCTTCTGCGTGGTCAACGACTCGCCCCTCGAATTCCGAATCGATCTCGGCCACGAGCACGCGTCCGGGAAACGCCAGAGCGTATTCGTAGTGGGCAGAAGGGGCCTGCTGGCGCAAGTCAGGCGCGATAAAAACAAGTTCGTGCGACTCGCGAAGCAACTTCCATCCCAGCGGAAGCGCCGCTTCCTTGCCCGAGGGGCCGCTCTCGGCAGCGAATCGGAGAATCTCGTCGACGTGCCTGAATTCCAGTGGAATGCCGGATTGTTCCGCAATCGCTTTGATCAACCGCCGCTGCACCGCCACGGGCTCACCTAGCAACCACAAACGATTCACCGAAGCGTTCATCACGGGAAGCGCAGACGAGTTTTCTGGGGCACCGATAGGCCGAATCTTCACCAAACCCATCGGGTGCCCGACCTCCGCCCGTTTTCGCCGGACGCGAGCATCTTGACTTTCCGCGTTCGCCCAGTGCACCGCGGTTCCCATCCATCCAGCGACTTCGTTTTCCCAGAAATCTTCCTCTTCGCGCGCGATCTCGGCCAATTCCGCCAACCCTTCGGCGATCTTCGGATTGAACTCTCTTTCCAACAGCGGCACGAGCAGCTTGCGCACGCGGTTGCGGGTGAATTGATGATCGGCGTTGGTCGAATCTGCCCGCCAGCTCTGATCAATATCTTTGAGATAAGCTTCCAGCTCGCATCGCCGGGTTTCGAGCAACGGCCGCACAATCTCGCCGCAAAGCTCGCCATCGTCATCCTCAACCTCGATCCGCGGATAGATCGCTGCCAGCCCGCGCATTCCGGCCCCGCGGATGATGCGCATCAGCACCGTCTCCGCCTGATCATCAAGCGTGTGCCCCGTCGCGATCTTATCGACGCGGAGTTTGGCTGGCGGAGCGCTTTGAGCGCTGTGATCACGGGGCGCGCCAGGATTTGGGGCTTTGGCCCCCGAGGCATCTCGGACCCCCGGGGTGCCCCAAGTCTCGCCACCATCGCCAGATGTCGGAATCTTAACGTTCGCACCCGGGCCCCGAATCAAAGATCGAAAAAACTCGTACCGCAACTCCCGCGCCGCCGCTTCTACACTGACACCTTGCTCCCGCGCGTGCGCCCTAACGTCGGCCCGGTCGATATAGAACTCCAGATCATGTTCCCGCGCGAGGTCGCCGACGAATTCCTCGTCCGCCTCCGACTCTGCCCCGCGTAGCTTATGATTGAAATGAACAACAGAAAGAACAATCCCGAGCTCGAACCTCAATTCCAGCAGCAGCCGCAGCAGCGCCACCGAATCAATCCCACCAGAAACGGCAACACAGACGCGGTCGCCGGGCTTCAACAGTTCCTGCCGTCGAGTGTGGGCGAGCAATCGCTGCGCAAGCAGATGCACGACCCCATCGTACACCGCACACTATGTAGGGATAGCCGCCCTCGGCCGTCCGGATAGGCTCACTCAAGCGGGGCTCTCCACCCTTGGTAACCTTCCACAACGACCGATCGTGAGCTGATTTCCAGTTAGTCCATTATGCAGGTTCGAACGATGAATTTTGTTCTCGTTTGCCGCATGTTTTAAGCCGCCTTCAATCCCACTGCGGACACTAATTGGCTTAGAGCCTCGCCGACGGCGCGATACAGACCGTCCAGAAGACTGGTGCGGGTGGGTGCGAGCCGTCAGATCTTGAGAGAAGGGTTGCAAGATGGCTGTCGCCCTTTATTGCTCTCTGACCCCATGGGATCAAGGGCGGAGCCCTTGGCCAGTTAGCCTTGTCTCGTCATACGAATCGACGAAACAGCACCCGGCGAGCAACCCGCCCTGCGAAGGACTGACCCGGCTCGCTCTATTTGGGATCTGCGCATAACGTCGCCCTCTTCTCTGCAATCAGCTTCCCAATCTTCTCCACGAACTCCGCAGCCGGCATGTCTTCCGTCTTTTCTTTCCCTCGCGTGCGGACATTCACCTTCCCAGCCTCTGCCTCTTTGTCTCCCACCACAAGCAGGAACGGAACTTTCTGCAGCGCATGCTCGCGGATCTTCGCGTTCATCTTTTCATTGCGTGCATCGACCTCGACGCGCACACCAATAGCTCGAAGCTGATCCGCTACTTTACGGGCGTACTCCGCATGCCGCTCGCTGATCGGAATCATCACCACTTGTACCGGTGACAGCCATACTGGAAACGCTCCGGCATAGTGCTCGATCAGCACGCCGAAGAATCGCTCGATCGACCCATATAGCGCGCGATGCACCATAACCGGCTGCTTGCGCGATCCGTCTTCCGCGACGTACTCCAATCCGAATCGCTGCGGCAAATTGAAGTCGAACTGCACGGTCGAAAGCTGCCACAGACGCCCAATCGCATCGACCAGCTTGATATCGATCTTCGGCCCATAAAACGCCGCTTCGCCGGGAATCGTCTTGTACTCGATCTTTTTCTCTTTCAGCACTTTTTCCAGCGACTGCTGCGCGTGGTTCCATTGCTCTTCGCTGCCGACGAAATTCTTGCGATCCTGCGGATTCCACGTCGAAAGCTCGGTTTGGAACTTGTCAAATCCGAAGTCTTTCAAAGTGTCGAAAGCAAACTCCAAACAGGCCGCGATTTCGCCCTCAATCTGCTCCGGAGTACAAAAAATATGGGCGTCATCCTGCGTGAACCCGCGCACGCGCAGTAAGCCGTGCATCACGCCCGACCGCTCATACCGATAAACAGTTCCCAGCTCGCCCAGCCGCACCGGCAGATCGCGATACGACTTCAGCCCGTCTCGGTAGATCAAAATGTGCCCCGGACAATTCATCGGCTTCAGCCGATACTCGGCGTCGTCGAGCTCCATCGCGTCAAACATGTTCTGCGAGTAATAGCCCTCGTGTCCCGAGGTTTGCCACAACTGGCGCCGCATCACGTGCGGCGTATAGACGAGCGAATATCCGCGCTTGAGGTATTGCTCGCGCATCCAGTCTTCCATCTCTTTGCGGATGATCCCGCCTTTCGGATGCCAGAAGATCAACCCCGGCCCGGCAAGCTCCTGGATCGAGAACAGATCGAGCTGCTTGCCGAGCACGCGATGGTCGCGTTTCTTCGTCTCTTCGACCTGCTTGAGATACTCTTCGAGATCCTTCTTTGAGAAAAATGACGTCCCATAGATCCGCTGCAGCTGCGGATTCTTTTCATCCCCCAACCAATACGCGCCCGCGATATTCAGCAGTTTGAACGCCTTGATCTTTCCGGTCGACGGAATATGCGGCCCGCGGCAGAAATCAATGAACTTGCCGGTGCGGTAAATCGAAATCTTCTCATCGGGCCTGGTGAACTGCTCGATGAAGTGGCACTTCATGAAGTCGCCTTCTTTCTTGAACTCTGCCAGCCCCTGGTCGCGGGGCAAAAATTCGCGGGCATAAGGAATGTTCTGCTGCACAAGCTCCTGCATTTTCTTTTCGATTTTTTCCAGATCCTCGGGCGTGAACGGCGTCTCGCGATAAAAGTCGTAGAAAAATCCGCTCTCGGTTGCAGGCCCGTGGCCGAGCTTGGTCTCCGGAAAAAGTTCGAGCACCGCCGCAGCCAGCAAATGCGCCGACGAGTGCCGATACACCTGCAGCGCCTCGGGATCTTTTTCCGTCAGAATGCGAAGCTGCGTATCCTTTTCGAGTGGCCGTGCCAGATCGATCAGCGTGGGAGCGCTTCCGCCCGCATGATCGCCGTTCGAAGATATCTTGGCGACCAGCGCCGCGTCCGCCAGCCGCGGACTGATCAATTTGGCGACCTCGAGCGCCGTCGTGCCTTTGGGAACTTCCTTGTCGCTTCCATCCGGAAGCTTCACATGAATGTTATCTGCCATAAACAATGGACCTTCCGGGACTGAAAGCTACAGTCTAGAGAACCCG
This sequence comes from Candidatus Sulfotelmatobacter sp., assembly GCA_030037515.1. Taxonomy (GTDB): domain Bacteria; phylum Acidobacteriota; class Terriglobia; order Terriglobales; family Acidobacteriaceae; genus Sulfotelmatobacter. Next base: position 6,252 of record JASHRE010000264.1, on the reverse strand, counting down.
CGCGGGCAGGGTCAATGATCGCTGCGGCTAGCTCATTGCCGCAGCGCGGCTTCGATCTTCTCTGGGCTAAACGCATTGAAACGGAGGTCCCGCAATGCGCATCCGGCTGATTCTGTTGTTGCCCACTTTACTCGCAATCTGGCTGGCTCCTGTTTTCGTGCAAACGCCGCCGGACCGGCAGCAAAGACAATGCTCATACTAGATTTTCCCGCGCGCCAGCGCTCCCGTAAGCATCAAGGTCATGGACGGAGAGACGGAGCTCAGAAGCGGCTGCCCATATCAAGCCTGACAGCCATGGACGGCGGAATCGTATCGGTCTCCTTCGACGATGGGACCAGACGGTCCAGCGTCAATCCGTTTACAGCCGTCCAGCAGAGCAACCGGGAAAGTGGACAGGAATTTCCTATCAGGAATGGGCGGGCCAACCGAAAACTTCTGAACCGTGAGATTTGGAATCTCTGTCCCGGTTTGGATAGCTGTTGAATCATCGCCATAAGCGGCCAATCGCTTCCCATTTTCTCCCGCAACTGGGAATTTGAATTATGGCTGGACTACAAACACTACTGCGTAGTGCATCGCCTCCCGTGACCACTTCTTCATTCAACCGGCACCTTTCCGTTCTCGATCAATCGCAACCTCGGCATCGGTTGAATCTTGACTAGATTTTCCAGGCCAGTGCAGAATCAGGGTGCGTCGCTTCCCCAAGCACAATTGAAAATTTCTATCTGGCTGATCGGACGCTCGGCACGAGCACAGAGCAGTCACTATGGCCTTCTACTCCCGAACCCGCGAGGAACATTGGCTGCGCGACAAGCACGACGACGGCATTGTCGTCATTCTCGAAGACGACTCCATGTGGGAAGTCCATTCGTCGGATCGGCTAATCACTTCGCGCTGGTTGCGCATGTCGACCATTATCGTGGAACACACTCAAAAGGAGAGCTTTCCCTATCTGCTGAAAAACACCACAGAACAGGAGACCGTGCGCGCCAATTTTCTGGGTGACCTCGCACACCAAAAGCCCTCTGAAGTGGGCGTAGCTTAGGGTGTCAAATGGATGGGCGTATGCAATTATTGCAATGGCCTCGACGCCGCTTGTTTATGGTGGGAACATCCCGATAGCGCTTCAAAACCCCGAACCCATTAAATCGAAAGCAGTTACAATTCGCGGAGCCACCTGGGGCTATCCGCAAGGTCCGGGCTCGGCCTACCACGGACGATCTATGCCGTCTGGTGCGCAGGGAGTTTGTATGCCCGGTTCGCAGCCGACGCCACTGGTTTGGAGGCGGGACATGCGGGTGTCGCCTCTAAGATTTGGGAATTGTGGCAAGTCCAGCGACTTCCCCGGGATCCTATCAGTAACAAAGCAACAGCTTTCTCTTTGCGGCCTCCCCAGTCGTCGCTGACATCGGCGATGTCAGCTCGTGCGGTCTGCAGGATGGAGATGTCGTCATTCTTCATGCCGGGGTCGTCGACGTTGCCGGATTTCGATTTCTTGAGGAGTAAATTCCGGACTGACACCTGGCGTTTAGAAGGTCTGGTCCATCGACGCGATGCCTTTTACCCGATACCCGCCCCATTAGTCTCCCGCCTTCTCAAGGTAGCCCTTGGCAGTTTGTAGCTGAGAGATTCCCGCCTGGTATGCCGCGTGGTACATTCTGCGGAGCTGTAGTCGCCGCGCTTTGGGCGCCAGTCGCTTCGTGTTTGACGACCGCGTTCGAGACAGAGCCACGAGAACACCCAGAGTGCATACAAGCACGCGGATTGCGATTCGTGAGGCTGTCGAGTCATAACTTTTTCTCCGGCTTTGAACCCCGCGTCGGGAACGCGGCTCTCGCCTGAAACGGGAGGTCCCAGTCGACCCCACCGCGGTATCGACTGGTCTACGAAAACATAAGATTCTGCGCGCACACCCCATGAACTTTCGAGTGAGATTTTGAGTGATAATCGGATCACGACACATGCGCTGTGGCACGTCTGGGCGGGCAAACAGCGCAAAGTTGTGAGAAGGCCTGGTTCGGCGGTTTGGCGCTAGAACGTCCGTTTCCCGGGGGAGAGAAACTGTATGAAGATTCTTGCTTCTGCCTTTCTTCTCGCAATCGCTTTGCTGGTCGTAGGCCAGCAAACGTCCAACGAGGAACAGCTCCGCCGGGTCATCGCCTACATAGAGGCGTATCGGAAGCACCTGCCCTCGCTGGAGTGCGACGAGACGATGCTCTCGCAAAGGGTGAAAAACGGCAAGGTGAAACGGCAGGTCAAGATCAAGGCAACACTCCGCGAATTAAGGGATGACAATGAGCCCGGCGGGTTCAGGGACGAATATACATTCAAATCGGTGGATGGCAAACCAGCCAAACCGAATTTCAATACCGGTACCCTTCCGTATTTCGTCTATAAGGCTTTCGCCAACGGCCTCGGCATTGCAGAAAGCCCCCTCCCCACCTGCTTCAGTTACCGCTTCGCGACATTGGACCACGGGCGAACACTCCAATTCAACATCGACTCCAAACCGGGTGTCCCTGATCCCTCCTGCAAGAAATTCCCGGATGATTATCACAAAGTGATGTTGATCGACACGGCCAGCGGCGCTGTCCGCCGGGTCGAGCGCCGCATGTCCCCTCAATTTGCCGATAACAATCTTGAGATCCCCTACATCACAATCGATTACGCACCGCAAAGGTTGGGCGATGAGACCTTTTGGCTTCCCGTACGCTTCGAGGCCATCGACGTTGATCAACAGGGAGGAATGATCGCCACCTATTCGAATTGTCATCGTTATGCGGTGTTCTCCAAAATCGTTACACCGTAGTCATCAGAATTCTCACTTAAAGCCGTTGTGGTCGAGTGACGGCCTACCCGGGGAAGCAAGACCTGCGAACTGATACTTCCTCGGCCCACCGGATCGCACGATGCTTTTTTGGGAGGCGTTCGCCCGTGCCGGCCTGCCATATTTCAAACCGCCCAGCTTCAGGAATACGCCGGTCGGACACGGCCAGGAGCTCTCGAAGACTCCCCAGGACTTCGGGAATAACGCAACATCAACAACATTTAAATTCCAGGAAAAAGCGAAAGAAAAGCGCAGGCTTGTGAAACGCGCCCGATAACAGAAGTTTAGAATCCGCGGCGTTGGCAGCAGGCCGTGAAGGGAGCCATAACGAACCAATCTCGGAGGAGGATCTATGAAGCGCTCCCACCGCCATCGCACGGCAGCCAACCTTGCCGAAGAGTTCGGCAGCATCTCAATTGAACCCGAAACCGTTCAGCAGCATCTTTATTACAATGGAAGTAAGACGTGACTCTCGATTCCCGGGGGCAGCCACATCGATGGTGGTCTTACTACTCGCGGCCTTGCCCGCGCTGGCACAGGCGCAGGACCCCCCTTCTCCTCAGCCGCCCCACATCCAAACCGCCGATGACACAAAGGGTGGTAATCAACAAACGGTGGGATCCAACGACCGGCTCTTTTATGCCCTGCCCAACTTCCAGACGGTAGAGACGACCGAACGGCTGCCACCCCTGACTGTGGGTCAGAAATTCAAACTACAAGCGCGGAGCCAGTTCGATTATTTCGAGATCCCGTGGTACGGAATTCTTGCAGGGTTGAGCCAGGCTCGCAATACATCCGCGGGTTACGGGCAGGGCGCGGCTGGATTCGGCAAGCGCTACGCGTCAGAGTGGGCCGATGGCACGATCGAGAATTTCATGGTCGGGGCGGTTTTCGCTTCCGTTCTGCGACAGGACCCGCGATACTACGTGCTAGGCAAAGGGTCATTTTGGCATCGCACGGGCTACGCCGTCAGCCGCATCGTTGTCACTCGCTCAGATTCGGGACGGTCGGAGTTCAACACTTCTCAGATCTTCGGCGCCGCCGTTGCCGCGGGCATTTCGACGTACACCTATCATCCCCGAGACGAGCGTACTCTGCGCAACGCCGCGAACGTGTGGGGCACCCAGATTGGGCTGGACACCTTTACACAGGGCGTTAAGGAATTCTGGCCTGACATTCACCGAAGGTTTTCCCGCAAGCGGTAACAACCCGCCACAGTTAAGACAACTGGTGTTGCACCGACATCGCCTGGTGGGGTTGAGGACGCGAGTAATGCATCAGCTGCAGGCCATTGCCATGAACGAAGGCAACGGCACTCAAAAAATCCCCCCCGGGTTTTGGGCTGCTAAGGTAAATCTAGGCCAATGGTAGTTGTGATAGCGCGCCCCTTGAGTGGGGACTCTTCTTATCTCAGAGCCAACGACTCTCAGAGCCAACGACGAACATCGCTCTTGTACTGCTCATATCGAGCGCCAAACGCTGCGTGCAACCGCTGTTCCTCGATCGGAATGACGACTCGGTCCAAGTAGGCAATTGTCAGCGGTAGGAGTACAACGGGCATGATTTGGTGAAGAATGGCAGCCTCTCCGACATATGCCAGAGAGAGACCAACATACATTGGATTGCGCATCAGCCGGTACGGACCGCTCGTCACCAGTGTGGTGGGAGCCTCGCCAGGGACGCGAGTCGTTTGCACGTGGCGGAACAAGATCCAGCCCCATGCAGCAAATGCCGCACCAAAGGCGAAAATAACGAGACCCACGGGAGTCAGCAACTTGTAACCGTGGAAAAAGCCACGCGAATGAAATGCGACCTCGATGCCAACTCCGGCAAGGTAGGTCAGAACGAATACCCACGGAACCGGAACGCGTAGCAGAGCCGTCGCCAATTGGCCAAACTGAATACGGTCGGACATTCCCTGCACCCGGTTGAAATTCTACTCTGGGCGGTATGCGATTATCGGAAGGAAAGGTGTTAACATCTCCACCCGGCGACAGCAGTCCCGGGTTCAAGACACAAGGTGAGAAGGACAATCCAAATTCCCTTATGTTCCGTCCGGGAATGGGTATCGCTTCCGTTGGGGAAAAATCCTCCCGTTCAATGCTCATCTTCACTTAATGCGGCTTCCTCGCTGCTCGAAGTCCTCCCAAGAAAACGTCAAGGACGGACGATGGGTCTTTTGACGTTTCAAGCTCGCCCTGCCTGAAGTTCATCGATCTTGGCCCCTCTCGATGACCAAGTGCCGCGTCTTCGCACGGTGACTCCGCCAACGCGCAGGAGCATGACCTGGCGTAGATATGCAGGCAGCTTGCGATGTCATGCCGTGTGTGTGAGTTGGTCATTGAGGCGACCCGGCAGAACGAACGCCAACACGGACACATGATCCCAATCCGCGTGAGCAGAACGATTGGCGTTGAACCTGAACATTGCGACGAGATAGGGAACGCTACTCGAGTCATATATGCGAGATGATCGGCGACGAGCCAAATGAAAAGCGAAACGCTCGCGGCGTGAGAAATTGTGCCTCGCTGAGGTTACGGATTGCGGCTGATGCGGACGCACAGCATTTCTATGGCGCTGACGGAGCGTCATCACAGCCAGGAGCACTTTTGCGGGGGTCCATCAACTGTTCGTAAACAAACTGAAAAGGTTGTGGAGACACCGATAGCTTTCCTAAGTACGGATGATCCATTGCCGCCAAGAGGAAAATCATCAGCCCGAGCAAGGACGAGATCAAGGCCGTCATCCAGAAGTGCATTTTTTGGTTGTGCAGGTGAAAGCACCACGTCACGGCGATGTTGATCGCTGCACCAATCAAAACCAGAGCCCACAACGCACCTGAAAGGCCCGCCGTGACGCCCAATAGCCGGGATCTCCGGCACTGCACGAGCTCGTTGAACTTACGATAGGACTCCTCGTGTAAGTCTTTTTGCCCTTCCGAGGCCGGCTCAAAGGCGGCTAGGTCGTAAGCAAGGGCGGCAACGACTACGATATTGCCCTTTGGAACAATGCCTCTCCGTTGTTGCGGCCAAGCCGTGTCAATCACTTGCCGGGCGTAGTCCCGCAGATCATCTTGCAGGCGTTCGCGATTTGGAACCGGGTAGTGGCTGACGTCGAGATAAAGTGCCGCCAGAGCACCGGCTTCGCGATCAACCTTTTCCTCAGTCTCTGTGAAAGTGGACCAGACGTCGACCATGAGCAGGCCGAGCGTGATGCCGTAGAGAACGGTAATGGCGCCGAAATAGTATCCCACAATGTCGTTGTGCGAGAGGGTAGCATGATGGAGCGAGGGCGCCCATCTTCGGGTTGCGGCCAGCCCCGTGATTCCGAATGCGCAGAATACCAATATCGAGAGAGCGCCGAACAGCCAGTTCGGCAGGCCATAGATCCAGTACATAATGAGGCACCCCGGAGGGGCAGGCACA
>JASHRE010000263.1 GCA_030037515.1 Candidatus Sulfotelmatobacter sp. | reverse complement strand
GCAGCCAGGATGCATTTGAATTCAAAGAGGGCACGTTGTACCCGGCCCTTCACCAACTGCACAAGCGTGGGTATCTCCGCTCAGAATGGCGTATGGGAGAGAATGGGAAACAGCGGAAGTATTACGGCTTGACCGCCGCGGGCCGAAAAGCCTCACAACGCAGCGAACAAGAATGGTTTTCTTTTACGAAAGTGGTGAACGCCATACTTTCGAAGGCCGACGGGTGACGTATCCGGACATCGTTTCCCGAGTCATTTTGCGGGCCAAGCTTCCCGGCGGCAAGCTCCGGTGCGAAGTAGCCAAGGAGTTGCGCGCCCACCTGGATGACCTGGTAGAGGAAATGCGATCTCAGGGCTATGATGAGGAGGCCGTCGCCCGGCTTGTCCGATCGCGGTTTGGCGGGACCAAGCAGATCGCCGCGGCGTTTGCTTCTGTTTACGCGCCAGAACGATGGGCGAGGCGAATTGTCCAGGCGACCCTCTTGTCCGCCGCCTCCACCGTAGCCGTGGCTGTTGTGCTCAGCGGTGTGCAGTTTATTGCCGCGATATGTACCGCCGGGTCCATCGGATCGACCTTGCGCGACATTTATCAGGAAATTGTCGGTTTCGGCATGATTACAGCCGGCTATTGCAGTCTGTATGCAGGGGAACGTCTTTTCCCGGGCTCGCTAGCCAGGGCCGCTTTGCCCAGCGTCAGTTTGGGTTTGTGCCTGGCCGCGGTGTTCGCTTGGCAAATCCCCCAACATGGGGCACTACCGATGGTTGCCTTTGCATGTGCCGCGTCTGCTCGCCTGCTTCAACGCTGGGAGATACCGTTCATCTGGTTTGCCGGAACCGCGCTGCCGCTGCTGATTGGGTGGGCGTTGTTTGGTCGACTGCTCTCCTGCTGGGAGTTCCCATGGTTAGTGTGGCTAGGCTTGACCATTTCTTGCAAAGCGCTGCAGGAAATTGTCCGCCTCTTCGAAAGAGTTTTTATGGGGAATTTTGCGTAGTCGACCATTCCTGCCAGCCCATCTTTGCAAAACCAGCCCATCCTTGCAAAACCGGATGGGATGCTTGATCCCACCCTCACTCAAGCCGACCCCGGGCTTGAGTGGACCACGCGTCGGTCAGATCGCTACTCGGCGGAGCGACCGAGCGCACCCCGGGCTACACTGTAGCTCGAGTACCAGGATTTGCGTAATCCTCTCCGCAGTTTTCTGCATCAGACTGCCAGCTTCATTGACTTCTCTCGGAGGAGTAGATCTATGAGAAGGCTGGTGTTGTTTGTCGCGTTGGTAGCGATGTTCAGCTGCCTTGCTTGGGCTGCCGACGAAGCCAAGGAATTGGACTCCGCCGCCCAGGTATTGCAAAACATGGTTTCTTCCCACCAAATTCCCTCGTCCTTGCTCGACCAGTCGAAGTGCATTGCGGTAATCCCGAAGCTCACCCAGGCCGGTCTTATCGTTGGCGGTAAGCACGGTAACGGTGCCGTGAGCTGTAGAACCGCCTCGGGGTGGAGCGCTCCCGCGTTCATCAGCATATCCGGTGGAAGCGTGGGGTTGCAGGCGGGTGCAGAGCACCAGGATATAGTTCTGCTCATGAACCAGCAGGGAGCGGATCAACTCAAGAGCGGTCATTGGGACCTCGGAGCGTCTGCGTCTGCCGCAGGCCCCAACGGCGGCGATGCAGCAACTGCAGCGACCGGTTGGAAGGCTCCGGTTCTTTCCTATTCGAACGCCAGCGGAGCTTTTGCAGGTGCCGACGTGGGTGGATCGAAGATCGGGCAGGATAAAGACGCGATTCACAATGTATACGGTAAAGACGCCACGTTCGAGGGGATCCTGGAAGGTCAGGTGCAACCGACCGCGGCTGCCCAGCAGTTCATGTCCGCGTTGCCAAAATAGATAGAGGAAGCCAGGATTGGCTCAACATCTAGGCTCCAAAATCTGACATCCGATCCTCGTCTTGTGGTTTGTCTGAGACCTGGGCAGGAATGGTCTGGGAAGGCCAAATGCAGAGATGAGTCGGCCCCCGTGGTGGGGACTGAAGCGACCTGCGCCCCTGTCGTGTCGCCAAACACCGCCTAGTCTTTAACAACGTTTGTCGGCCCAACAACCAGATCCGAGGGGTAATTGCTCTTCAACAGAAAGAAGGTTCCATGGTCCACGGACTCAATTTCAAGCAGGTCAACAATTTTTCTTTTGATCTTCGCCGAAGCTTGAAAATCCGTCCAATTGTTGGCCACGGCGCCCCCGAAGTCCATGTCGACCACCTCGTTGAGCCCCGCTCCGAAGGCATTGCCGCGTGCCCCCCTCCCGCCAGGCTCCGTCGATTAGGTTGTTACCCTGGGGTTTGGTTTGTAGGGGGTCTTGTTGCTGTTGAGGGCACTGACAGGCGGGAGGCACATCCTACCACAAACCCAAAAATTGCAAACGCATCCTGGCGAACTACTCCGGTTTGAACTTTCGCTGAACGGAGGAGGCTTTCACTGCAGGGTCTGGCTTGATTCCGACGAACTCACGGTGATGTTGTAGCGCTTCAGTTTGCGGTAGAGGGTGGCGCGGCTGATGCCGAGCATGCGCCCGGCGAGGGCTTTGTCGCCTTTCACCTGCTCAAACACGCGCTGGATGGTCGCGCGCTCGATGTCTTCCAGATCGGTGCTCGGTGGTGCGACGGGCCGAGCTTTGGACGACACTGATTCGGAAGCAAGTTCAGATTCGAGAAGAGGCGAAGTATCCGCTGCCGAGGCAGACGGCGCGATCCCGGCCGCGATCGAGGGAGGGAGATCGCCGAGATCGATGATTCTTCCATTGCCCAGCGCGACCGCGCGCTCGATGCAGTTTTCCAGTTCGCGCACGTTGCCGGGCCATTCATATTGCATCAGCGATTTCATGGCCACGCTCGAGACCTGCATGCCCGATGCGGGCGCGTAGCGCTCGAGGAACCAATGCACGAGCATGGGGATATCGGTGCGGCGCTCGCGCAGAGCGGGAACGTGCATAGCCACAACGTTTAGCCGGAAGAACAAATCTTTGCGGAATGATCCGGTTTTGTAGGCAGCCTCGAGATCGCGGTTGGTAGCCGCGATCACGCGCACATCAACCTTGATGCGCTGGTTGCTGCCCACCGGGCGTACTTCTTTTTCTTGCAGGACGCGCAGCAATTTCGCCTGGAGTTCCAGCGGCAACTCGCCGACTTCGTCGAGAAAAACTGTGCCGCCATCAGCCGATTGAAACAGCCCTTGCTTCGATTTCAATGCGCCGGTGAACGCACCTTTTTCGTAGCCGAAGAGTTCGCTTTCGATCAGGGTCGGCACCAGCGATCCGCAATCGACGGCGACAAATGGACGGCCGGCAAAGGCGCCGCGGAAGTGCATGGCGCGCGCGACCAATTCTTTTCCCGTTCCGCTTTCGCCATAGATGAGTACGGGCGTGCGCGTATCTTTCAGTCGCGCGAC